>NZ_PSLQ01000095.1:708-8532 GCF_040289685.1 Pyrinomonas sp. | reverse complement strand
CGGATGGGCTGCCGTCAACCAGCCCCGCAGCATCAGCCGCTGGCGGTTAGGTGCAAGCCCCCGAATAAATTCGGGGGCTGTTGACACGCTGGACCAATTTGGCGCGAGAGCGGCAATTTCCAAAGCGGCGGACCGAATCTTCGATCCGCCGCTGCTCTTTGTGGGTTCAGGCGGGGCGCTTGGCTTTCCTTTCGTGCCTTTCGTGTCGCTCGAATCGTCGTTCGCGGCGCATGAACAGCCGAGGGTTTTCGGAGACCTCTTTGCGCACGCCTGGGTGTTTAGCGAGGAAGTCGTTTAGCGCCGGGTGGCTCGCCAGATAGCTCGAATCATCGATGAGCTTGGGATTTTTCTTGAGGTCTTCGGCGATCTCAGGGTGCGCGTCGAGGAAGCGATCGAAATTGCGCAACTCCCCTCGCGTGATATCGCCGCCGCGGCGTTCAAAGCGGCGCTCGCGGCGCATGAAATAGCGCGGCGTCTCTTTCAGCTCTTCGCGCACGCCCGGATGCTCTGTGAGAAAATCGCGTAGCGCCGGGTGTTCATTCAGATACTGTTGATTGTCGACGAGCGACGGGTTCTTCCTGAGATCGGCTTCGATGTCGGGATGAGAGTCGAGGAAACGATCGAAATTGCGTAGTTCGCGCCGCGTGATGTCAGGATTGCGCTGTCCATACGCTTGCCCGTCAACGAGCAGCGCGCCTAGCGAGATGACCAGCGAGGCGACAAACAGCATCGCCTTCGACCGAAACTTGAGAAGCATATGCCTTGCTCCTTTCGAAATGGATGGATTTCGCGCGAAGATGGGAGCAAGGGGTTCGACCGTTCGTCCACGGTCTGAAGATTTAGACGTGCGAGCGGACTCGAAGGTTGAACATCTTTCTCTACGCGGACGGCCCTGTAAAACCGCCCGTCTCAGAAGGGCGTTTAACTACGGCGCGCGCACGTGCCGCAGGCAGCGAAAGCTCGGATCATTTCAGCGAAAGGGACTCTTTCACCCTTCCATTATCGAGAAGGCAGTGAAAAGCCCGTGCGCCTTGGAGAAACATCGGCCGCGGCAGCGAAGAACGGCGCCGCTTAGGGATTCGGTCCCGCGCTTTACAAATGTAACATGCTATGTTACATTAACGCGCGTCTCACCGAACGGAGGGCGGAAGATGAGAGCTTACGAACTGAAGGGGTTCGGTTTCGAGCATTTGAGTCGAGTCGAGGTCGAAGAGCCGAAACCGAAAGAGCGCGAAGTGGTCGTCCGCTTCCACGCGGCCTCTTTGAACTACCGCGATCTGATGTTCATCAAGGGGGCGTACAATCCGAAAGCGAAGTTGCCGGCTGTGCCGCTGTCGGACGGCGCGGGCGAGGTGGTCGCCATCGGCGGCGAGGTGACGCGCTGGAAGGTGGGCGATCGGGTCTGCCCGATTTTCGTGCAAGGTTGGATCGAGGGCGAACCGTCGGCGGAGAAAAGTCGGACGGCGCTCGGCGCAGGCGACCGGCCCGGAGTGCTTCGCGAACGCGGCGCGTTTGGCGAAGAGGCGCTCGTCAAGATTCCGGAGCACCTTTCGTACGAAGAGGCGGCGACGCTGCCGTGTGCGGCGTTGACGGCTTGGAACGCGCTCGTGGTCTCAGGGCGTTTACGCGCTGGCGAGACCGTTTTGACGCTCGGCACAGGAGGCGTGTCCATCTTCGCTCTGCAGTTCGCTAAAATGCACGGCGCGCGCGTTCTGATTACATCGAGCAGCGATGAGAAGCTCGAACGGGCGAAGAGTTTGGGCGCGGATGCAACGATCAATTACCGGCAGGTTCCCGATTGGGACAAAGAGGTCCTGCGTTTGACCGACGGGCGCGGCGTCGATCACGTCATCGAACTCGGCGGCGCGGGCACGCTCACACGCTCGTTGAACGCTGTGCGCGTCGGCGGGCACATCGCGCTGATCGGCGTGCTGGCTCCAGCGGGCGAGGTGGATTTACGGCGGGCTTTGATGAAGAACGTGCGCGTGCAGGGCATCTTCGTCGGCTCGCGCCAGATGTTCGAGGAGATGAACCGCGCCATTGAAGCGAACAAGCTTCGCCCGGTGATCGACCGCGTCTTCTCCTTCGATGAGGCGCGCGCGGCATTGGAGCACATGGGGAGCGCCGCGCATTTCGGCAAGATCGTCATCAAGTTCGATTGAAGGCGCGATGGGCGCAGAGGTCGGTCAAGTCTTTTCGGACCGGAGTCGGTCCATCGCTTATTGGTCCGGTCGGATTTCACTGTTGAGGGGAGGGAAAGCGAGTGCCGTTACCAACGAGAGGTTATGCGGTCAAAGAGGCTCAAGCGCCGCTCGAACCGTTCGATTTCACGCGGCGCGACCTCGGCGCACAAGACGTTTTGATCGACATCCTTTACTGTGGCGTTTGCCATTCGGACATCCATCAGGCGCGCAACGAGTGGGGCAACTCCATCTACCCGATGGTGCCCGGTCATGAGATCATCGGGCGCGTCGTGCGTGTTGGCTCCAGTGCAACGCGCTTTCGGGAAGGGGAGACCGTGGGCGTCGGTGTCTTCGTCGATTCCTGTCGCGAGTGTCGCAACTGCCGAGAGGGGCTGGAGCAATATTGCGAGCGCGGGTTCGTGCCAACCTACAATGGGTATGAGCGCGATGGGCTGACGCCGACCTACGGCGGGTATTCGACCCAGATCGTCGTCGATGAGACCTACGTTTACAACATACCCGGAGGGCTTTCGTTGCCGGGCGCGGCGCCTTTGCTGTGCGCTGGGATCACGACCTATTCGCCGCTCAGGTACTTCGGCGCGGGGGCTGGACAACGCGTCGGCGTCGTCGGCTTGGGCGGGCTGGGCCACATGGGCGTGAAGTTCGCCGCCTCGTTCGGTGCCGAAGTGACGGTCTTCAGCACGTCGCCGACGAAAGAACGGGACGCGCGACGGTTGGGCGCGCACCATTTCGTCGTCACGCGCGAGGCGCAGAATCTCGCGCCGCTAGCCAACAGCTTCGATCTCATCCTCGACACCGTTTCGGCGCCGCACGACATCAACGCGCTGTTGAACCTGCTGCGGCGCGATGGCGTGCTGGTGCAGGTGGGACTGCCGGAGAAGCCGTTCGAAGTTGACCCTTTCTCCCTGCCTGCGGCGCGAAGGAAGTTGGCCGGATCCAACATCGGGAGCCTGCGCGAGACGCAGGAGATGCTCGATTATTGTGGCGCGAAGGGGATCGAAGCTGATGTCGAAGTGATTCCGATCCAGAAGATCAACGAAGCCTACGAACGTGCGCTCAGGGGAGAAGTGCGCTATCGGTTCGTCATCGACATGGCGAGTTTGAAAGCAGAAACCGCGCTGTAGGGCGTCATAGACCCCACGCCTAAAGGCGGGGGCTTGTGGGTTACCTGCAAGTCCAGCTATGACCAGCCCAAGCGACGGAGCGAAGGACAAGGCGAGCAAGCCGCTACGTCGTCGGTAGGCCCAAGACCTACTCCGGGATGCTTCCCCAGTTCCGGACCCTAGAAGCTCCGGCTGCAGACAACCTTCGGGGTGTGAGCGAAACGGGCCGGAAGCTGTTGGCCGGCCGACGACATGGGCGATGGCGACGGTCCGGGAGAGTCCGCCCGGACCCGTCACCGGCCCCGTAAGGGGTCCCGAAAGGGAGGAAAAGGATCATGGTCTTTGTGTTGGACAAGAGAAAGAGGCCACTGATGCCCTGTACGGAGAAGCGCGCCCGGTTGTTGCTCAGGCGCGGACGCGCCGTCGTCCACTGGCTCCATCCGTTTACGATCCGGCTCAAGGACCGATTGCTTGAGGAAAGCGGGCTGCAGCCCGTCGGGCTGAAGCTCGATCCAGGCAGCAAGGGCGCTGGGGGCTGGCGTAAGCGTGGGTCAGAAGTTTGAAGCGAGACGCGCATGCTTTTGCGCAGGAGGTTGGATGGATTCGAAGGCGAGGTGAAAGATGCAAAAGCGTCGATTGGGCGATCAAGGGCTGGAAGTTTCGGCGATCGGTTTAGGCTGCATGGGGATGTCCGACTTCTATTCCGGGCGCGACGAGCAGGAGGCGATCGCGACGATCCATCGCGCTTTGGAATTGGGAATCGACTTTCTCGATACGGCGGACATGTATGGGCCTTTCACCAACGAAGAGCTTGTCGGACGCGCCATTCGCGGGCGGCGCGACCAAGTCATCATCGCGACCAAGTTCGGCAACGTCCGCAGCGCGGATGGGCAATTTCTCGGCGTCAACGGGCGGCCCGAATATGTCATCGCCGCTTGCGAAGCTTCATTGAAGCGGCTCGGCGTCGACGTGATCGACCTCTATTATCAGCATCGCGTCGATCCGAACACGCCGATTGAGGAGACTGTGGGCGCGATGGCGCGACTGGTCGAACAGGGCAAGGTGCGTTATCTGGGCCTATCGGAAGCTGGGCCGGAGACGATCCGTCGCGCGCATCGCGTGCATCCGATCACGGCTTTGCAATCGGAATATTCTCTTTGGAGTCGCGATGTAGAGGATGGCGTGCTCGGCGTCTGTCGCGCACTCGGGATCGGGTTCGTCGCCTACAGCCCTTTGGGGCGCGGCTTTTTAACGGGGCGTTTCAAACGCTTCGAAGATCTGCCTGAGGACGACTACCGGCGCAACCATCCGCGCTTTCAAGGCGAAAATTTTCAGAAGAACCTCGATTTGGCAAAGCGCGTGGAAGAGATCGCCGCGGAGAAAGGATGCACGCCGGCGCAGCTTGCGCTCGCATGGGTTTTGGCGCGAGGCGAAGATATCGTGCCGATTCCGGGGACGAAACGGCGCCTATATCTTGAAGAGAACGTGAAGGCGCTCGACGTTCGATTGACCGAAGAGGATCTGAAGCGCATCGAAGAGGCTTTTCCGCGCGGTGCGACGGCAGGTCAGCGTTATCCCGAATCGGCGATGCGTTACATCGGGCTGTGATCCCTTGTTTGATGGGGATCGACCGGATCGGTTCGCTATTTGGGGTCGAGATGGGCGGCGGTAAGCGCCCCGCAAAAGAGTGCATCGCGATGAAGCTTGCGTTGGCCGCAAAGAGAGAGCCTCTTCCGCCGCGCATCTGATCGGAGTTACAGGTGGGAGGATGTCGGCGAGTTATCTTTTTCATGTGGAGACGATCATGGAGACGATGAAAGCAGTTCGCATCCACCGTTTCGGTGGACCAGAAGTTTTGACTTACGAAGATGCGCCGCGCCCGCGCATTGCCGAGGATGATCTGCTCGTGCGCGTGCATGCGGCGGGAGTCAATCCGGTTGATTGGAAGATCCGCGAGGGGAGGCTACAACAGTTCTTGCAGCACAAGCTGCCGTTGGTTTTGGGGTGGGATTTTTCGGGCGTCGTCGAGGAGGTAGGCAGCGCCGTCGAAGGTTTCAAGCCCGGCGATGAGGTTTACGCGCGCCCCGATATCCGGCGCGATGGCGCGTACGCCGAGTTCATCGCCGTACGCGCGCGCGAAGTGGCGCGTAAACCGCAGACGCTCGGTCACCTGCACGCCGCCGCTGTGCCGCTGGCCGCGATCACGGCGTGGGATGCGCTCATCAAGACAGCGCGGATTGAAGCGGGCCAACGCGTGTTGATTCACGCGGCGGCCGGGGGCGTGGGCCACTTCGCCGTGCAATTTGCGCGCTGGAAAGGGGCATACGTGATCGGCACGGCGTCATCGGCCAATCACGAGTTGGTGCGCGCGCTCGGCGCAAACGAGGTGATCGACTATCGCGCGGAACGTTTTGAAGAGAAGGTAAGCGATGTCGATGTGGTCTTCGATACGGTCGGCGGCGACGTGCAGCGTCGTTCGTGGTCGGTCTTGAAAAAGGGCGGGATGCTCGTTTCCATCGTCGAGCGGCCGTCGGAAGAGGTAGCCAAAGAGCACGGCGTGCGTGCCGCCTATATCTTCATCGAACCGGACGCGGAGGTTTTAAGGCGAGTCGCCGAGCTGATCGATGCCGGCGTGGTCAAACCGGTTGTCGAAAACGTCTTCGCGCTCAGCGAAGCGCGTCGAGCGCATGAGCTGAGCCAAAGCGGACACGCGCGGGGCAAGATCGTCCTTCGCGTCATCTGAAAGCGTTTTCGCCAGCTTCGCAACGGAAAGCGGAGCGACGAGCGATTTCGCTGTTGTCGTTCGGATGCATTTTGTACCGAATCCGCAAGGCGCGAGCGGTGGATGACGACGAGCGCTCGCGTCTTCGACCTTTTTGCGTAACTCAGCGATGCATCCCATGCGAATTTCCGGTCGCTCGAAGCGAAAGAGACGCGCTCCGACTCCTTTGAGATTTTAAGGTGAGGATGAGATGAGCAAGTTGTTTTCCAAATTCAAGTTGCGCAACGTAGAGTTCCGCAACCGCGTCTTCGTTTCGCCGATGTGTCAGTATTCGAGCCGCGATGGGTTGGCGAACGACTGGCACCTAGTCCATTTGGGAAGTCGCGCCGTCGGCGGCGCCGGATTGGTGATGGTCGAAGCGACGGCCGTTTCGCCCGAAGGCCGCATCTCGCCAGGCGACACGGGGATATGGACGGACGATCATGCGCAAGCTTTTCGTCCGATCACGAGGTTCATACGCGCGCATGGCGCCGTGCCGGGAATCCAGTTGGCCCACGCCGGGCGCAAAGCTTCCACCGATCTGCCATGGCGCGGCGGGCAGCCGTTGCGCGACTCAGAAGGTGGATGGCAGACCATAGGGCCAAGCCCAATCCCATTCGCTGAAGGTTTCCCGCCGCCGCGCGAAATGAGCGAACGCGACATCGAATCGGTTATCGAACAGTTCGCTGCAGCGGCGCGGCGCAGCGTCGAAGCCGGTTTCGATGTGATCGAGATTCACATGGCGCACGGCTATTTGCTTCACGAATTCCTTTCGCCCCTTTCCAACCGGCGCGATGATCTTTACGGCGGCGATCTTGAAGGGCGCATGCGTCTTCCCTTGGAGGTGGCTCGCGCTGTGCGCGCCGCTGTGCCCACGTCGCTTCCGGTCTTCGTGCGCATTTCGGCGACGGATTGGGTTGAAGGCGGCTGGGATCTGGCGCAATCGGTCGAACTTGCGCGTCGGTTGAAAGAAGCGGGGGTCGATCTCATCGATTGTTCGAGCGGCGGACTCGTCCCCACCGCACAGATTCCGGCTGGACCAGGTTATCAAGTCCCATTTGCGGCGGCGATTCGTCGCGAGGTCAGCATCGCGACCGGCGCCGTCGGGATGATCCGCAACAGTTGGCAGGCTGAACAGATCGTCGCTAACGGCGAAGCTGATGCGGTCTTTCTCGCGCGCGCGATGCTGCGCGATCCGTACTGGGCGCTTCATGCCGCGCGCGAACTCGGCGTCGATGTTGAATGGCCCGTTCAGTACGCGCGGGCGAAGGATTGATCCGACGAACTGGAAGCAGAGTTCAGGCGCGTCGTTCATCGCTCGCAAATGTGGCGCGTCGAAAAATTGGGTTGCTTGAGGGGGCTCTCTCGGTCTTGAAGTTCGCTTGCGGGGAAGAAAATTAGGATGACTCAGAAAACGGAACGTCCGGCCTTCCTCTTCGATCTTGACGGCACGCTCGTCGATAGCGTCTATCAGCACGTGCTCGCGTGGCGCGAGGCGCTGGAAGCGGGCGGCATCAGGCTCGCCGTCTGGCGCATACATCGCCAAATAGGGATGAGCGGGGGGCTTTTCATCAGCGCGCTTTCGCGTGAGACAGGGCATAGCGTCTCGGCGGAAGAGGCCGAACGATTGCAGCGCATTCATGCCGAGGCTTTTGCGCGCTACGCCTCGCAAGTGCGTCCGTTGCCTGGAGCGCGCGAGCTGCTCGAACATCTAATACCCTTTCATGCTGATTCCTTAAACACAGGCCACCAGTGG
>NZ_PSLQ01000095.1:0-698 GCF_040289685.1 Pyrinomonas sp. | reverse complement strand
AGAGCGCGCGCCACTCTCTAGAACTACTCGGCGTCAGCGACGATGCTGTGATCATTACGCGCGATCAGGTGCGACACGCCAAGCCGGATCCAGACCTCTTCATCGCCGCTGCCGAAAGGTTGGGCGTAGATGTTGCCGACTCGGTCGTTGTCGGCGATAGCGTCTGGGATCTGCTGGCCGCGCGGCGCGCGCGTGCGCTCGGCATAGGACTTCTTTCAGGAGGTTACGGGCGCGATGAACTCGAACGTGCCGGTGCGTACCGCGTCTACGATGACCCGGCGGATCTGTTGCGCCATCTGGATGAGGTCGGCGTCCGCGCGCTCGATTGATGGCTTTCGTGATCAGCACGTATCAGGCATGTGCGCCTGATACGTGCGCTCGAAGCAAGCGCATCGGCTTTTGCACGTCTCCGGCGGGTTCTTCTGGACTGAAGATCCCGCAAGGCCATCTCTTCAGACGATTCTCCACAAGTTCCACCCGAGCAGCGCGGAGCGGCAATCTCCAAGGTCTGCGTCTCGAACGAACAAGAGCGATCGGTCGCGATCCAAGAAAGGGATGTTGAGTCGATAAATCCTCTCGTGCTAGTTCGCCGTACGCTCAAGCTCGATGCCATATTGCTCCGGATGCTCCGGAAGATATTCACCCGTTGCCGAGAACATAGAAAACTGTTCCCGACACCCGCCCGTTGCCAGGCGGGG
>NZ_PSLQ01000094.1:2298-8773 GCF_040289685.1 Pyrinomonas sp. | reverse complement strand
TCTTGGCGCCGCCTTTTTTAGCTGCGCCCTTTTTGGCCGCGCCTTTCTTGGCGCCCTTTTTAGCTGCGGGCTTCTTGGCTGCGCCTTTCTTGGCGCCCTTTTTAGCTGCGGGCTTTTTGGCTGCCGGTTGCGGCGCAGGGGCCGGGCGTCCTGCGGCCGGTCCGCTCGGCGTTTCACCGCCGGTCGGTTCACTGGTCCCGCTGGTCTCCCCTCCGAAGCTCTCACCACCAGAGTAGAGGGTGTCCCTCATTTCTTCGTCTCTTTCAGGCATTCTTGTACGCTCCTTTTTCCTTCATAGGGTTCAACGCCTCGCATAGCGAGGCGGCTTGCTTTCCACTTCAGCGCGCAAAACAGTCTGGTCCATGCGTTGCGGAGAATAACATAACTTTTGAATTTGTGAACCACCTATTTTATCGTCACGAGAAAAATTTTTTCGTGCGAACGTTCAAGATGGTGGCGATTCGTGCGACTCGCACCGAAAAGACTCTCCGGCACCGTTTCGTTCGAGCGTTTTCGCCGCCCTTGAAGGGCGAACCCGCGGCTCGATCTGCTTTCGCCGAGAGACAAGATCGAGGCGCGAACCTACGCTTTGCCAACAAGCGGCCGGACGACGAAGCCGGGCTGCGGGGTTCAGAAAAGATTCCGGCTCGATGTGCCGTTTGGCGACCTCGCCGCACGCTCGTGCGACGCGCGCACGTGAGCACCGGGCAAGCGCGATGTTTCGCGGCAGCGAGATTGCTCTTTGTCCTTCAGGCTAGCTAACATGTAGGACGCATGGAAACGCTCTCTTCAGCACTGGCCGTATTGACGGCGATGATCACACCCGCTGTGTTGATCTCGGCGTGCGGGACGTTGATCCTGTCGACTTCGACACGGCTCGGGCGCGTGGTCGATCGCGTGCGCGGGCTATCGGAGAAGTTCGAAGAATTGGCGCAAAGTCAAGAGCGGATCGAGATGCTCGAGGAACGGCGGTCAATGATCTTCGACCAGTTGGACAAACTGACGAGTCGCGCGCGACTGCTTCAACGGAGCATGACGGTCTTCTACATCGCGCTCGGCATTTTCGTTGCCACGAGCTTCTCCATCGGCATCGTCGCCGTCTTGGGCAGCGCGGCCTACAACTGGGTACCCGTGGTGCTAGCGCTCTCAGGCGCCTCGTGCCTTTTTTACGGGAGCGTGCTGCTGATCTTTGAGGCGCGGTTGGCTTTGAGCGCGCTTCACGCCGAGATGGATTTTTTGTGGAAACTCGGCCAGCGTTACGCTCCGGCGGAATTGGTCGAGCGGAACAAAGAGCCGCAAACCAGATTGTCGCGCTTGCCTTTCGCACGCCACTAGCGGCGGACGAGCGGGGCGCGTTTTTCGGCAGAAGCGCACGCGCTGGCGCAACTTTGGAAGAAGGACCGAAGAGATGACGATCTTGCCGTCTTACTTGGAGCTGCTCGCTACGGGCGAGCTTGAGCGTCGGGTCGAAGCGCTCGAGCGATTGCTCGAACGCTGCACCGTCTGCCCACGCGATTGTTTAAACAACCGGCTGCTGGATG
The DNA here is from genome assembly GCF_040289685.1 of Pyrinomonas sp. NCBI lineage: Bacteria > Pseudomonadati > Acidobacteriota > Blastocatellia > Blastocatellales > Pyrinomonadaceae > Pyrinomonas > Pyrinomonas sp. Next base: position 7,232 of record NZ_PSLQ01000094.1, on the reverse strand, counting down.
AGCGCGCCGCTTGTCACGCCGGACGCTTGCCGGTAGTTTCATCCTACACGCCCCACTTTGGCGAAGAACCGGCGCTGGTCGGGCGAAACGGCGCCGGAAACGTCTTTTTCGGGCTGTGCAACCTACGCTGCGTCTATTGCCAGAACTATCAGATCTCGCAGAATTACCGTGAGGAGCGTCGCAACGAAGTGACGCATGAGCGGTTGGCCGAGATCATGCTCGAACTCCAGGCGCGCGGCTGCCACAACATCAACTTCGTCAGCCCGACTCATTTTGCGCCGCAAATGGCACGCGCCGTTCTCATCGCGGCGAAAAAGGGTTTGCGCCTGCCTATCGTTTACAACACCAACGCCTACGATTCGGTCGAAGTCTTGCGCCTGCTGGATCGGATCGTGGACGTTTACTTGCCAGATTTGAAGTACGCCGATTCCGAAGTCGGATACGCTTATTCCAAGGTGCGCAACTACGCCGAGCACGCGCGGCGCGCCATCTGCGAAATGTACCGACAGATGGGCGACCGGCTCGTCTTCGATGAACATGGCTTGCTTCAGCGCGGCCTTGTGATCAGGTTGCTCGTCCTTCCGAACGATCTGGCCGGATTGCGCGAATCTTTGCAGTGGATACGCGATGAACTCAGTCCGCGCGTCGCCATTTCGCTCATGGCGCAATACTATCCGACCAATCGCGCTGACGTGGATCGGCGTTACATCCTCCTTTCGCGACGCATCACCGAATCCGAATGGTGGCGGGCCGTCTCCCTGCTCGGCGAACTGGGTATCGAAGAGGGTTGGATGCAAGAATACGATGGGGCGGCTTTCTACTATCGCCCCGATTTCTCGGACCGCGAGACCCCTTTTCGGGATATACGCGATTTTCACCGCGAGCCTGAGAAAAGCGCCGGTCAGGTCTAACCTTCGGCTTGACCGTGCAGCTTTGCAAACCGCTTTTTCGCGTCGCGCGGCTTGAAACTGCGTGCCGCTCGCTCGCCTTCGACCATCTTTTGTTGTAAAAAGATCCTGCTCGCCATAATCTTCGAGTTTGAAGAGAGACGCGATCATGGACGAAGCACGAAGTGGACAGCAACTAGGCAAGACCGACGACGCTTCCACCAACGCCGCGCCTAGCGCCGTCGAACGGCCAATGACTTTGATGGAACAGACACCCATCTCCCCAGCGATCGGGCGAGAAGAGGGCTTTGCCCACAGCTCCGCCGATTTGATTCGCGTTCTCGATCGCGGATTCGTGCGGCTCGTCGACTTCATGGGGGGCGACATGGCCGTGGTGCGTGCCGCCCGCGTCTCCTTCGGCCAAGAGTCCAAAGGCGAAGAGCGCGATCGTCGCTTGATCGACTACCTCATGCGCCACGATCACGGCACCCCATTTGAAATGGCCGTCTTCAAGTTCCACGTCAAAGCCCCCATCTTCGTCGCGCGGCAGTGGTTTCGCCACCGCATCGGCTCCTACAACGAGATCAGTTACAGGTACGTCGAAGTCACAGATGAGTTCTACCTCCCCGACCGGTTGCGGGCTCAAGACACGCGAAACAAGCAGGCTTCCACCGCTGGCGACTTCACCGAGGAAGAGCACGCGCGGGGGCGCGCGGCAATCGAAGCGGCCTACCAAGCGGCTTACGCGCGCTACCAGGAGCTGCTCGGAATGGGGGTTGCGCGCGAGCTGGCCCGCATCGTGCTCCCCGTAGGCATGTACACACAGTTTTACGTCGCCTACAATGCGCGCAGCCTGATGAACTTCATCCGCCTGCGTACGGGCAGCGGCGCACAACCCGAAATCCGACTTTACGCCGAAGCCACGGCAGAGTTCTTCCGCCGCCTGATGCCTTGGACCTATGAAGCCTTCGCGCGCTACCGCTTCGCTCGAAGCGACAGCGAGTGATCGCAACGAGCGAAGACGACGCGCGATGCGATCGCTGCTGCGGAGCGCCCCGATATGAGTCAAGGCGAACCTGAGCGGTTCAGATGAGTTGAGAAAGAGAGATGCTTGCACGAGCTCGAGAATGGTTCGTGCGTCGTTCGGTCAAATTCAACTCGCGTTTTGGTCTGAGCTTCGCATCTGGCTTAAGATGTCTTTCGCGAAAGGGAGGTTCAATCATGGCAGAAGAGATCAAGTGTGCGCGTTGTGGTCAAAAGCGCCCGTCGCTCGGTTACGCGCCCGTGCCAGTGGAGATCGGGCAGCGCCTCGCCCAAGAGGTCTGCCAAAGTTGCTGGTCGCAATGGTTACAGCAACAGACGATGTTGATCAATCACTTCGGCTTGAACGTTGCCGATCCGGAAGCGCAACAGTTCCTGCTCGATCAAATGCGTGCCTTCTTCTTCGGTCAAGGGGCACAGGCCGACATCGACACGAGCAAGCAGGGAACGATTGAATGGTAAAAGATGTATGAGTTTCATGCATCCGACTGTGCCGCTCAGGCGCGATGGCTTCGAAAGAGGCTCGTCTCCCGCGCGGCATGAAAGTTGCTCTCTGAGGTTTGCGGATCAAGAACATCCGGTTCACAAAGTATGAAAACCACTGGAGGACGTATGAAAAAAGCGTTATTGTTCGTTGCTGGGGCCGCGTTGACGGTCGGGCTCGTCGGCTGCCAGACGACAGAGACGACCAACGCTAACGCCAACCTTAATTCCAACGTCGCGGTTATGCGCAACGAGAACCGCAACGCAACAACCACAACAACGAACGCCAACCGCGAGATGACGCGCGAGGATATCGAAAGCGAAGCGCGCCGGTTGGGAAGCCGCGTCGGTCAAGGCGCGCAGGATGCGTACATCTGGGGCAAAGTACGTGCGGCGCTCCTCGCCGCCAACGACTTGCGCGATTCGACGATCAACGTTGACGTTGAGAACGAGGTGGTGACGCTGCGGGGCACCGTCGCTAACGCTGACCAGCGGCGGCGGGCCGAAGAGGTCGCCAAAGGGATTGAAGGCGTCAAGAGCGTGCGCAACGAATTGAAGGTTTCCGCCACAGGTGAAACCAACGCCAACATGCGTAACGCCAACATGGCCAATCGCAACGCGCGTTAACGAGCGCTTGCAAAGAGCTTGACGGGGCTGCCAACCTAATGGCAGCCCTGTTTTTTGTGTGGTGTGCTCGCCGTCCCGATTCCGTTTCTAGAGAGATCAGCAGCCCCGTTTTTGTTCGGCATCTGAGGCGCGCGGCTTAATCAGTGGGGCGAAATGGTAAGACAGACCCTCACTCACGCTTTCACTGAGGTTTCGATCGCGCGCCAGCGCCTGCAAGGTCCAAATCGGAGGGCGATTTGCGGGCACGAAAAACGGCATGATATATTCGCTCGTTGCCTCTCTCCGAAGAGATTGCCCAAAGGGACGAGAACCTATGTCTGGACATTCGAAATGGCACACGATCAAACACAAGAAGAGTCTGCTTGACGCTCGCCGTGGCAAGCTCTTCAGCAAAATAATCAAAGAGCTGACCGTTGCAGCGCGTCTTGGGGGCGGCGACCCGGAAGCGAATCCGCGCTTGCGTAGAGCGATCGCCGATGCGAAATCGGCCAACATGCCCAACGACACCATCGAGCGCGCCATCAAACGCGGTACGGGCGAGATTGAAGGCACGCACTATGAGGAGGTGACCTATGAAGGTTATGGCCCCGGTGGCGTTGCCGTGTTGATCCACGCCATGACGGACAACCGCAACCGAACGGTGGCCGAAATCCGCCACTTGTTTTCGAAGATGGGAGGCAAGCTTGGCGAAGCCGGTTCAGTGGCTTGGATCTTCGAGCGCAAAGGGTACATCGTTGTGGATAAGTCGGCGATGTCGGAAGACCGTCTGTTCGAGCTTGCCATCGAAGCCGGAGCCGAAGACTTGCGCGACGACGAGGATAGCTTCGAGATCATCACCGATCCGGATGCCTTCGACCAAGTTCTGGCTGCCGTCAAACAGGCGGGCATTGAACCACAGGTGGCTGAAATCTCCATGGTGCCGCAAACTTACGTCAAGCTCGAAGGGCAGGACGCACGTCAGATGATCAAACTCATGGAAGCGCTTGAAGATCATGACGACGTGCAGAAGATCTACGCTAACTTCGACATCAGCGAGCAGGAGATGATCGCCGCCTAGCTGCGAAGGGTCTGCAGGAGCTTTTCCGCAATGCGCGTTTTAGGTATTGACCCGGGAAGCGAAGTGACCGGTTGGGGCGTCATCGAGGGCGATGCCCGACGCTATGCCTTGGTCGAATACGGTGCCGTGCGCGTTCCGGCGCAGTTGCCTTTCGCTTCACGTCTGTTACGGATAAGCGACGGAATAGACGCGGTGATCGCACGCCTTCGCCCAGACGTTTGCGTAATCGAAGAGGCTTTTTTCGCCGTCAACGTTCGCACCGCTTTGCGCCTCGGCCACGTGCGGGGCGTCGCGTTGCTCGCTGCCGCGCGCGCCGGATTGGAGATTCAAGAGTACGCGCCGCGCCTCGTCAAACAGACCATCGTCGGCTATGGCGCGGCGGAAAAGATGCAGGTGCAGGAGATGGTGCGCGCGTTGCTCAAGTTGGATCAAGTGCCGCGACCTCACGATGCGGCAGACGCGCTGGCCGTCGCGATTTGCCACCTTCATCACGTGCGGCTGTCGAGCTACGTGCGCGCCGCAGTCCGACGTCGCTAGCGGTGCAAGACCTTTCCGGCTTTGGCCGGCAAAGCGCTGTGAGTTCAATCCGACGCCGTTGACCGCGCGTCTCGTCATGCCCGACGGATTGTGAACGGCGAACCGAATCGGTCCCGCTTAGATTTGTTTCGGCCTTGCTATTCATGTCGCTGCCCATCCGTCAGGCCGCAAACCAACTGCTCGCGTAAGAATTGAAGGAGGGGAGTGAATGTTTCGCGTCTTGTCCGCTGTGCTTGCAGCCTTCGTCCTTCTCGCCACGGTCCACAATGGGCGCGCTCAAAGTCGGCGTCAGGTGTGGCTGG
>NZ_PSLQ01000094.1:0-2288 GCF_040289685.1 Pyrinomonas sp. | reverse complement strand
AAAGCCATTGTCATGGACGAACGATTGGCAGCGTTGCGCGCTGAACCAAGTCTTTCTGCCAGATTGGTGCGTCGCCTCGGGCGCGGGCGCGTAGTGCAGTTGCTCGGCGCGCGACGGACCGCTGATGGCGTTCTGTTCGAGCGCGTGGCCGTCACGCGCCGCACGCGCGGATGGGTGCAACGTGACGCTCTCGCCTCGCCGTTTCGCGCTGGCGACGACCAGCGTCTTTTCGATCTAATTCGCGCTTCCCGTGGCTTCGAGCGCATTGCCCGCGCGCAACTCTTTCTTCGCCATTTCGCGCGATCACCACATAGACCTGCCGTGTTGCTTCTGTTGGCAGAAGCTGCCGAGCGTGTGGCCGAAGACCTTTCGCGCGATGCGCTCAGGAGACTGAATCCGGCGGAGATGACTGCCACCGGTGCTCCGGCGCACAGCTATTTCATGAACTACGTCGGACTCGACCGTTACAACCGGCAAGGCATCCGTTTCGTGTGGGATGGCGCGGAGCGAAGATTTCGGTACGACGGCGCTGGTTGGCGCGAATTGCTGCGCCGTTACCCGCAAAGTCCCGAAGCCGAGCAGGCGCGGCGCCGTCTCGCACGCGATTGAGTCGCGCCACGCGAAAGCAGCGACACCGCGGATGGGGAGGCTATCTCAACGGCGTAACGCTCGCCGTGTCTATCCGTGCACTGCGAAAGCAGCAACACCGCGAATACGCCGCGCCATCTTCCGCCCGGCAGACCTTCAGCCTTTGCAGCCCAGGCGCTCCTTGAAATCGGCGTCGCGCAAGCCACGAGCAAGCGCTATTGCAAAATCGTCGGCAGGTGGGTAGAGTGTGTGCGGCGCATGAAACGTTCTCATGCTGGAGGTCTCCCCACAGGGTGGGTGTGCCTCTTGATATCATCAGCAACGTACCGGAGGTGAAAAAACAGTGCCCACAGGAATTTGCCCTGAGTGCGATGCCGAAGTCCACGTCGATCTCGACATGGACAAGGGGGACATCATCTCCTGTGAAGAGTGCGGGGCCGAGTTGGAGATCGTCGGACTCGATCCGGTCGAACTCGACCTCGTCGAAGAAGGGGATGAGGAATACGATTTCGAGGAGGATGAAGACGAGGAGGACTACGACTACTGAGAAGAGATTGACCCGAGGATTCGAACTGCACAGAGGGCTGCGCGCGTTTTCGTCGAAAAGTTATTATTGAACGAGCCGTTTGGTCGCTGGATCGAAACGATATCCGGTTCGGCTTTGACGTAAACGAAGACCGCGCGGCCCTTCAATGCGGACCGTATGAAAGAGTCCATCGCGCCGCTTCTGCTCCGGTGGGTAAAAGGCCAAAGCGTAGGCGGCATTGATCTCCTCGGCCATCGCGCGAAAGAGCGAATCGAAATCATCTTCGGTCGCGTAAAAGTTCCTCCCGCCTGTCATCTCGACTAAGCCGCTCACGTCAAGCGGCGTCGGCAGAGGCGCTCGCATCGAAGCGGCGGAGACGAAGCGCGAGTAAGATGGCAGCGTCACTGAATAGACGCTCACGTCGGCGGCATTGGCGCGCTCGATCACGGTCTGCGGCGAGATGGTGTCGCCCACTGGGAACCCATCGGTCACCAGCACGACGGCCCGTTTTACGGGAATGCCGCTTCGCGTGCGCGGCGCATGACGCGCGAGCAAACGGATCGCGTCATCCACCGCATCGTAAGCGTGCGTCGAAAGCCCATTGACGTCGCGCGCCAATTGAGCGAAAACGCGCTCGAAACGCCGCGGATCATCCGTGAAGTTTTGCAAGACCTTGACGCGCATGCCGAAGCTCATCACGGCATAAGTGAAGGGGCGCCCAGCCATGGAGCGCGCAAACGCCTCCAGCGCTTGGCGTAACCTCAACATCTCATCGGCGCGCATGCTGCCCGATACATCCAACGCGAAAACCACCGCCACGGGGCGCACGCCGCCAGTCCGCTGCTCAACGTTGAAAAAAGCGACGGGCCGCTCCTCTCCATCGTCGTAGATGCGAAAGTCTTCTGCTCTCAGTCCGCGCACGGGAAGCCCTTGGTGGTCCGTCACCGTGACGTCAACGAGGACGAGATCCGTCTCAACGCGAATCACTTCTTCGAGCGATTCGCTGCCGCTGACTGGTGGCGAAACGCGACGCGGACGGGTTTGCCGAGCGGGGTCAACGGGTGCTTGTTGGGCGACGACCGTCTGCGCAAAGAGCGCGGCGGTACAGACGATCGAGCACAAACAGCGGCAAAACGGCGGCGCAGCATTCATCTTCGGCGTCCTTAACCTTAAT
>NZ_PSLQ01000093.1:0-8871 GCF_040289685.1 Pyrinomonas sp. | reverse complement strand
AGCCCGTTTCGGACGTTCTAGGGCGGTTCTGTTCCTCTCCTACTTCGGTTCCAAATTCGAAACAGTCACCTTCCTCTGCTGGATCGAGCGCTGGAAGACCAACCGGAAAAACAGATGGCCGACTATCAGTCAAACATGACCTCGTGCAGCAGCTTTTTCTGAACAACGACCGAATCGCTTGCCTGCTCGAACAGCTCGGCAACCACCTGTTCCAAGCGCACATCACCGAGCATCTGCGAGCTGCGCGGTCTGAGCACACCAGCGATGACACCGAAACGGCACGCGCTAGCGACTGCGTATGACGAGCGAGCCGCAACGGCTGAACGCGAAGATTCGGCGCCCGCATCGGGTGATCCGCATTTTCTGAGCGTGGAATCGGCAGAACGGACCGTCGGGGCGTGGCTGATGGATCTGGACGAAGAGTGATCAACGGGCGCTGATGCTTCCAGAGGACCGAGTACTGGGAAGCGTGGACGTGATGATCAGACGAAGATCGATTCAGCCCGAGCTTGGGTGATCCCCATTCGGTTCAAGACTTGCGTGACGATCAGACGCGCGATCGATTCAGCCTTCAAGGCACAGATCGCTGCGTAGGCGACATCGACTTACCAGAAGAGCTTTTACTGTCATACCCTTGAAGCGCTAGCTGCTTTTGAGAGGGAGACTGTCAAGGAGCGTGTGTCGTAAAAAACGGTGGGTGCGTTCTGAAGCGTGTTTGATCGGTGTTTGGCTTCGCTTGATTCGGCGAAAGAGCGAAACCCGTAAGCCCCACGATCGGCTTATGATCGATTTTGGCTCGTCGCTCACCTGCCAAAACGGTGGACGAACGACGCCGTTTTATGCCATCATCGAAAACGGGGAAAATGGCTGCAAGAGTAACCGTCATCTTTTACATCATTTTGAGTCTTGAAGTGGGGCTCGCGCTCGTCTTGTTGCCCTGGGTTCAGCCGTTCGGTCTCGGCGATTGGGGCGACAATTACCTGCTGTTCTACGCGGCGCAGAAGACCGGTCTTACGGGTTTGCAGCAGGTCATCGCTTCGGGTTGGGTGCGCGGGGCCGTGACCGGACTCGGCATCGTCAACCTGTTAATGGCCGTCTGGGAGATGTTTCACTTTCGGCAGACGGTGCGTTTGCTACAGGAAGAACAAGCGCGCGCCAAAGATGCTGCTCAAGCTTCCCATTATCTACCTCGTCACCAGCGGTGAACTGCGCGACGATGCCGCTCCTACCGAAACGGCACGCACGCTCGACTTGGTCCTTCGCGCGACGCAAGCTGGGATCACAGCCGTACAGCTTCGCGAGAAAAACCTTTCGGGGCGCGCTCTCTATGAGCTTGCGCGTCAAGCAGTAGGCATTACGCGCGGCACGGCGACCCGTTTGCTCGTCAACGATCGCGCTGACATCGCGCGCGCAGCGGAAGCGGATGGCGTTCATTTGACCGCACGGTCAATGCGTGCCCGCGTCATCCGCCAGCTCTTCGGCGAACGCTTCCTCATCGGCGTCTCAACCCATTCGTTCGACGAAGCGAAGCGCGCGCGCGACGAAGGCGCAGATTTCATCCTTTTCGGTCCCGTTTTCGATACGCCGCAAAAGCGGCTCTACGGGCCGCCTCTCGGATTGGATCTTTTACGCGAAATAACCACAGCGCTCGACCCATTCCCGGTGGTGGCCATTGGCGGCATCACCGAGGAGAACATCGCTCGCGTTTTTGAAGCGGGCGCAAGCGGCGCCGCCGCGATCAAGCTCTTCTCGACCGCGGATGATCTGTGTGCGCTCGTCGGGCGCATCATAGACATGTGGCGTGCGCTGCCGAAGTCGCCACAAGACAAGCAATGAGGGGAAGCTGCTTGCACTTTACATATGGGTGCGCGTGAACGAGCGCTGGCCCCGCGCCGAGGTCAGGCTCGGACGCTGCTTGCACTTTAAATGTGGGTGCGCGGGAGCAAGCGCTGTCTTGCGATGGGAAAAGGCGCTCGACAAGGGCGTCACGTTAAATCCTCGGCGCGCCAACGGCGGCTTGGCGTTGCGCTGCGTCCCGTGCCATTTGAGACGAGCCGCGCTACTTAACCACTTCGCGTTGCTCTTGCAATCTGCGCAGGCGTTCGGCCACGCCGCGGTACGAGACGTTGATCCCGTAGACTTCGGAGAAGATCTCGATGGCGCGTTCGATATCGCCCATCTGCTCATAAGCGTTGCCGAGTTCATAACGCAGCGCTTGATATTCGTCCTCGGAGTGGCCCGGCGCGTCGAGTCCGCGGCGGAACCACATGACGGCTACGCGCGGCATGCCTTTTTGCATGAAGCAGTGGCCCAAAAGGTTGCAGCATTGCAAGTAGCGCGGCGTACCGTCTTGCGGAGAGACGAGCGCGACGGCTTTTTGAAACTCTTCGATGGCTTCGTCAAGCAAGTCCATCTCTTTGTAGGCGACGCCTAAATTGTAGTGCGTTTCGTAGTCGGACGGGGCAGCGGGCGGTTCTTCTTCGCCGAGTTCGTTGCGAAACTCTTCAATGAGCGCAGCGAATCCCGAATCGATTCGGTGGTCACCGTTTGAAGAAGCGAGCGCTTTCTCATGCGGCGAAGAGCCGACAGTGCGGTCTTGCGTCGAGCCGAAGCTGTCTTCGGCGATGGCGACGTCGATGACGCTAGCTTGCGCTTCGATCTCCGCCATGCTCGGTTCGACGTGTGCATCGACCGCGACCTGCGCGCTGACCTCGAAGCTTTGCTCCGCTAACTCTTCGGCGGCGTTTCTCAGTCGGCTGCGCCGTTCGGCGATGCTCGCATGCGGGCCGAATTGCTGTTCGAGCATCTCGAGCGTCGAACGCGCGATGTCCAGATAGCCCTGAGCGAGATAGAAGTCGACGCTCTCCAGTTCCTGCAGAAGGAACTGTTCGCGGCGCGCTCTTTCGCTCGCGCCGAGCGCTGAATCGAAGCGATCCGTCGTCGGGACGATTCCGTTCCACTCGATGGCAGCGGGATCAGAAAGCGCAAGCTCGTCTTGAAAAGGCGAAGCCGGTATCTCGGCTCCGAAAGCAGTCGCTTCAAACTCGCTCACGCCTTCATGCCGCAAGTTGTTGTTGGTTGTTTGGAGCGGCTCCTCAGTTAGCAGGCGACGGAGGTGGTCGCTTGCTGCACGCACTTCCTCTTCGAGTCCTCGTTCGCGCGCCGCTTCGATCATTCGCTCGAGCGTTGCCCGAAGCTTCGCGTCGTCGCGTTGCCATGTGTGGATGCGCACCAGAAGACGCAGCGCTTCGATCTGGTCGGGATCGCGCTCGAGCGCTTGGTCGAGAAGCGCGGCCAAGATCTCTTCGTCGCGCGCGGCAAGGGCTGGTTCCACGGCCTGCGCGAGCAAAGCTACAGCGCGGTTCGTTTCGCCGCGGTTGATAAAAGCGCGGGCGACTTCGATCAAAGTCGTGTAGCTATGCGTCTCGCGTTCGAAGAGCTCTCTGGCAACGCGCTCGGCTTCGTCCAAATCCTCGGCTTCGAGTCGCACGCGGACGAGCATGGCGCGCAGTTCGTCGTTCTCCGAGTCATCAGCGATGGCGCGCTCCAGCAGTTCTGCTGCATCTTCCGGCGTGCCGCGCGCACAATGGGCTGCAACCATGCCAGCCAGCGCCTCTTGATTGAGCGGATCGAGTCCGTAGGCTTGCGTGTAGGCGCTGAGCGCTCGTTCGTGATCGCCGCGCGCGAGAAGATTGGCCCCAGCCTGAGTGTAGGCTTCGGCGGCGTCGAAGCGCAGCCCTTCGTGTTCGTAACTTTGGGCGAGTTTGAGGCGTATCTCGGCGTTCTGTGGGTCGAGATCGGCGATGCGGCGCAAGACGTCGAGCGCGCGACGCCTCTGACCGGCGCGCATGTAAGCATCGGCCATGCTCAAATATTGCGTGCGCGCCTCAACGAACAGCCCCTGTTGTTCGTAAAGTGCCCCGAGCTTGTCGGCGACATCGAGCGCTGATGGATCGAGCCGCTGAATCTTCTTGTACATCGCAATAGCTTTCAGCACGAAGCCTTGCGAGCGGTAGTGCTCGGCCACAGCCGTGAAACAACGAATGGCATCGGCCTTTTTGTCTTCGCGCACGTATAGGTCGCCGAGCGTGTTGAGGGCGGCGAAATCCTTTGGATCGTGCTCGACTATGCGCCGATACTCAGCGATCGCCGCTGAGATCTTGCCTTGCGCGAGATGTTTTTCCGCCGTGCGAACGGCCTTTGATTTATCGAAACCCATGGAAGCTCGCTTTGTAGATGCTGAAAACCTGTATTCCCAGCAGGTCCTGACAAGCAGCCAACGGCAAGAGAGCTGATGGTCGAATCCCCTTTAATGCTTCAAGGGACAACCCACCGATTACGCTAGCACGAGAGTTCCCTTGGTGTCAACAGAGTTTGAGGATTTTAAACAATGTCAGGTCTTCATCCCTTTGGGCGAAAGCGGCGCAGCCTGCGAAGACGAGAAATCTGACCGATGAGTTTCGAGTCGGCATCATTTGGTCTGCTAGAAGTCGTTTGAGAGCTTGCTGGAAGCAAAGGTGCGGGGTTTTCAAACGCCATGCCGGATGCCGACCCGTCGGTGGCATGTTCGATCGGGGTGATAGACGTGACTTGCCCTGTAAGGGCTCGCGCATGGCTCGTTTTGCGGCAAGAGACCAAGAAGAGGGGCTCGCGCATGGTTCGTTTGCGGCGAGAGGCCAATCGGCGAAGCTCTCAGGTGGAACTTATGCGCTAGAAGCGCTCAGGTGGAGCTTTTGTACCATCGGGTCATGATCTGGAAGGTTCGCGCTCGAGCAGCTTGGCCGCTTCGCGAGCGTAATAGGTGATGATGATGTCGGCACCGGCGCGTCGTATGCTCGTCAAGATTTCGAGCGCAGCGCGCTCTTCATCTATCCAGCCGTTGCGCGCTGCCGCCTTGAGCATGGCGTATTCGCCGGACACGTGGTAGGCCGCTACGGGGACATCGAAGCGTTCACGCACGGCACGTACGATGTCAAGATAAGGGGTCGCTGGTTTGACCATCAGGATGTCGGCTCCTTCGGCGTAATCGAGTTCGGCTTCGCGCAACGCTTCGCGTGCGTTGGGCGGATCCATTTGGTAGGCTCGTCGGTCGCCGAAAGTTGGGGTGCTGTCTGCCGCTTCGCGGAACGGACCGTAGAACGCGGAGGCGTACTTGACGGCATACGCCATGATGGCGACGTGCTTGAAGCCGTGTCGGTCGAGCGCGCTGCGGATCGCGGCTACCTGCCCATCCATCATCGCCGACGGCGCGACGATGTCGGCTCCGGCCTCCGCTTGGCTCACAGCCGTGCGCGCCAGTAGCTCTAAGCTCTCGTCGTTGAGCACTTCGCCGTCGCGCACCACGCCGCAGTGGCCGTGCGCTGTGTACTCGCACAAGCACGTATCGGCGATGATCAGCAGATCGGAGACGCGCTTGCGTGCGGCGCGAATCGCTCGCTGTACGATGCCGTCGGGCGCGTAAGCGCCTGAACCGAGTTCGTCTTTGGCTTCCGGTAGACCGAAGAGGATGATCGCTCGCAGTCCGAGTTCGCGCGCCGCTTCCACTTCCCGCACGAACTCATCGACCGAGAGATTGAAGACGCCGGGCATGGAAGCGATCTCGCGCCGGACGCGCTCGCCCGGACAGACGAAGAAGGGAAGCACGAGGGCGTCTCGGTGCAAGCGCGTCTCGCGTGTCAGCGCGCGCATGGTCTCCGTGCGCCGGAGCCTTCGCGGTCGTTGAACAGGGGGCAAGTCTGACTCCTCGAAGTTGAAACGCTCGCTTTCGTTCGCTCGTGATACCATCGGTTACGCGACCGGTTTCAGGAAGATCTCGTCGTGACGAATTCAAATCATACGCGCCCCGGAAGCTGCGGTGCAAATTCGCGCTGTATATGCGGGCAAACGCCACGCCGATCTTCCGCGGGATGATCCTGCGCTCGGACATCGCTACGAGTCGGATCGGTCTTCTGCTATACTCACACTGAATGGCGATTCATTTTTCTCGGTCTGCCGAAAAGAGAGCGAAAGGAGTAGCAGTGTGAGTCGCAAGGTCGAACGCGAAAGCATCGAGATGGATGTCGTCTTCGTCGGAGCTGGTCCGGCTTCGCTTGCCGGAGCGCTACATCTGGCCCGGCTCATCGCCGCGCACAACGAGGCGGTCGAAACCGGCGCAAAGCAAGGGAAGTCGCTCGGCGAGTTGCAGATCGCTGTCATCGAAAAGGGGGCGTCGGTCGGGGCGCACATCCTCTCGGGCGCGGTGATGGATCCGTGTGCGCTGGCCGAGTTGATGCCCGATTATCTCGAGCAGGGTGCGCCGCTCGACGCGCCAGTGACCGAAGACGAGTTCCTCTATTTGACTAAAACCAGAGCCATACGCGCTCCCGTTACGCCGCCGCCGCTACGCAATCATGGTTATTACATCGTCTCGCTCAACAAACTGGTCGCTTGGCTCGGTGAGAAGTGCGAAGAAGCGGGTGTCAACCTCTTCCCGGAATTCCCTGGCGTTGAGGTGCTGTACGACGGCGATGATCGCGTGATCGGCGTGCGCACCGGCGACAAAGGCGTTGATCGCGAAGGCAGACGGAAAGCGAATTTTGAACCGGGTGTGGACCTGCTAGCGAAGGTGACGGTCTTCGGCGAAGGGCCGCGCGGCTCGCTGACTAAACGCCTGATCGAAAGGTTGGGGTTGGATGAAGGACGCGATCCGCAAGTCTATAGCTTGGGCGTCAAAGAGCTGTGGGAGCTGCCCGACGATCGCTATCCGGCGGGTAAGGTGACTCATACGCTTGGGTATCCATCCGACGCGCAAACCTACGGCGGCGGCTGGATCTATGGGATGCGCAATCGCATCATCAGCATCGGTTACGTCACCGGCTTGGACTACCGTGATCCGCTGATCGATCCGCACGCTGAATTCCAGCTCTTCAAACAGCATCCGGCGATCGCGCGTTTGCTCGACGGCGGACGTATGATTCGCTACGGGGCGAAGACGATCGCCGCTGGCGGTCTGCACGCCATGCCGCGCCTTTACGGCGACGGGTTCTTGCTGGTTGGCGATTGCGCCGGCTTTTTGAATGCGCAGCGCTTGAAAGGCATTCACACGGCGATCAAAAGCGGCATGCTCGCTGCCGAAACGGTTTTCGAGGCGTTGCTAGCCGACGACTATTCGGCTCGACGGTTGAGCCGTTACCAACAGCGCATCGAAGGCTCTTGGTTGATGAAGGAGTTGCGCAGCGTGCGTAACTTCCATGCGGCGTTTCGTCAAGGGCGCTGGTTGGGGTTGATCAACGCTGGATTGCAGTTCATCACCGGTGGGCGTGCGTGGGGCATCTTCGATCGGGTGGAGACCGAACCGGGCCACGAAGCGATGCGCAAACTCGCCGAGTTCGGTTACCAAGATGGTTCCATCGAGCAGCGTTACAATGGGTTGCGCTTTGACGGCAAGTTGACCTTCAACAAGTTGACCGATGTCTACTACGCTTCGGTCGCGCACAACGAGGACCAACCGGCCCACTTGCACGTGCTCGATACGAATATCTGCGCGACGCGGTGCGTCGAAGAGTATGGCAACCCGTGCCAGCGTTTCTGCCCGGCTGCCGTTTACGAGATGGTTGATGACGGGCGGGGCGGCAAGCGGCTGCAAATCAATTTCACCAACTGCGTCCACTGTAAGACGTGCGACATCATGGATCCATATCAGATCATCAACTGGGTTCCACCGGAAGGCGGCGGTGGACCGGACTACAAAGGCATGTGACGTGCGCTCGGCGACAACCATGAACGCCGTGCGCAGAAAGTTCCGCGAACGCGGTGGCCAAAGCTGCGCGCGCTTTCGTCGCGAGCCGCAGCATCGCGCGCGAGCCAGCTCTGAAGGCGTAAATTCCGAAGCCCCCTTCGCCGATTTGAAAGCGTCGGTTCCGCTCCGCTGCGAAGCGATTTCATCTCACACGAAGAAAGGAGCTTTCTTCTCCCGACGACCCACATGCTTCTCGTCATCGATGTTGGCAACACGAACACCTCGCTCGGCGTTTATGACGGCGAACGTTTGGTCGCCCACTGGCGCTTGACGACGGCGCGCGCGCGCACCGTCGATGAATACGGCGTGCACGCGCGGAACCTATTCGAGCTGGCGGGCTTGGACTTTCAAGCGATCACCGCAGTCACCATCGCTTCCGTAGTGCCGCCGCTCAACTACGTGCTCAAGCGCATGTCAGAAGTCTATTTCCATCACACCCCGCTGTTCGTCGATCACACGACCGACACGGGCATGACCATCCTCTACGAACCAGCGTCCGACGTCGGAGCCGACCGCATCGTTGATTCGGTGGCGGCTATCGCTAGGTACGGTGCGCCGTGCATCGTGGTTGATTTCGGCACGGCGACGACCTTCGATGCCGTTGATTCTCAGGGGCGTTACCTCGGTGGCGTGATCGCGCCCGGCATCACCATCTCGTCCGATGCGCTCTTCGAACGGGCGGCGCGCTTGCCGCGCGTTGAGATCCGTCGCCCGCGCGCCGTTATCGGCGCATCCACGGTTGAAGCGATGCAATCGGGCTTGTACTACGGTTACGTCGGCTTGGTCGATGGCATTTTGCGGCGCATGTTGCAGGAACTCGGAGCGCAGACGCGCATCATCGCTACGGGCGGTCTGGCCTCGCTCATCGCTACTGGCTCGGAACTGATCGAAACGGTGGACGATACGCTGACGCTCGAAGGCTTGAGGCTCGTTTACGAGCGTAATCGGCAACGAGTGGATACGTAAGCTGCGGGAAAGGGCGGGATTGACTGCAACTGCTCGCGTCGGTTAGGACTTCCACTACTTTCAGGCGGTTCCAACCCGTCTCATCCTCCGGCTGCAACGGTCGGTGGTTGTAGACCGCATAGACGGCG
>NZ_PSLQ01000021.1:31793-47075 GCF_040289685.1 Pyrinomonas sp. | reverse complement strand
ACGCCCTCCCCATGGCCCGTGTCCGGGCGACTACTACGTTCCGGCTCTTGCGACCGAAGGCGGTTCTTCATCCCGCCTCCGGACCCTTTGACGGGACCGGGCCGTAGATACGTGATCTCCTCGTTCGGTATTCATGTGAAGGTGTAGTATGCAAACCGTGAAGAAGGAAGTGCGGGAGGGAAAATAGCGGCGCGCGTCATCCCGACCCCCTGAAGGGGGTGGGAATTCCCGCGCCGATCTTTCATCCCGACCCCCTGAAGGGGGTGGGAATTCCCGCGCCGATCTTTAAACTTTAAATATGACAACAGTGGATAAATGGGTTATCCTATCCACATGAAGCTAAGCGAGTGGGGTTGAGAACTGCTCGTTAGTCCACATTGACAAAAGAGAATGAATCTGTTATTTCGCTTTGGCCGTTGGTTGAAACGGTTCTACCGCTAGTTCGGCGGGAAGTAACGAGCGGTGGAGATCGGAGGTGACAGGCCGAAAGGCCGGTGCCGGTGGATGAAGCAGGAAGCAACCAGACAGATGTCGTGAGACATTTGTGAGTTGCAGAACGGTAGCACGCTATCTATCGTCGAGCCGCATCGCGATTGGTAGGCAGGCGGGAGCGCTGTCGAAGATCAACTCTGCGGCAGGACGCAGAGCGAGTTGATTTCCCATCACGCGGACTCTTTTTTGCGGCGCGCAGCACGAGCCGTTTGCCGACAGCGTTCCGAACAGTGGCGCACTTGATCCCAGACTTTAGCCCACTTGCGCCGCCACGTCATCTCGCGACCACACGTAGCGCAAATCTTTTTCGGTAGATCCTGTTTGCGCGTTCTTCGCTTCGACATCTCATCGCGCGTCGCCACTCTGGCGCCGGGATGTGCGCTGGCCAGTCATGCATCGCAGCGCTCGTACCTCTACGACCGTTCCGTTTGAAGAGTCAGCTCGTAGATTCTCTCAGCTTTACAGTGCGGCGATAAGCGTGTCTTTGGTCACGGACGCTTCGCTGAAGCGTCAACATGCGGCGCGAAGCCTGCGGTCCACTCGATGTATTTTCGCGCGTTGAATTTTCGTCCCATGCTTTGAGACGACATGCGGCGCACGAGGCCGAAGATCGGGATCTCTGGCCCCCACGGGCGATCGTGTTTACCGAAACACCAAAGGATGCCAGCGTACGAGTTGGGATTGCGGCCGTCGAGCGCGTACTTATTATTCAGATGTTCGAGCAGATGAAACGCTTCATCACACTTTGGGCGCCACTCGATGACCTTTTTGCCCCAAAGCATCCGCACGTAGTTATGCACCTCGCCCGTCCAGAGGAGTTCGCGTTGCGTCGCGTTCCACAGCTCGTCGTAGGTGTGCGCCGCCTCAATCTGTTCAGGTGAAATGATCGCCGGACGCGGGTCGGCCTCGTGCGCGCGAAGCGTGCGTCGCGCCCAATCGGGCAGCGCGTCGAGCGAAGCGTAGTGCGGATTGAAGCGCGTGAAGTTGTAGGCCAGCTCTCGCCGTACGATCAACTCTTCGAGATAAGCCTCTTTGGCTTGCTGCGGCGCATCGGCTGATTGCACCGCTTCAGCGATCTCCTGTGCTGAGAGATAACCGAAGTGAAGATACGGACTCAGACGCGACGTGCCATCCACTTCCGGGCGGTTCCGCTGTTCGTGATAGCGCGGCAGAATCTTTTCGACGAAGTGGCGTAACCGAGCTGTACCTGCGTGCCGCCCGCCGCGGTAGATGGGCGAAGGCGCGACTTTGTGATCGATGGCACACTGCGCGACGAGCGCGCCGATCTCGCCATCTTTGAAGATGGTCTCTTCCGGGCAATTGACTTGCAGTCGCGGATCTTTGACCTCCAGTCTCTCCTCGCGGAACGAGACGAAGCAGCGCGGTAGCAAACTTTTTATCTTCGGACGAATCGTGCGCGCGGCATACTCTTCTTTGGAAAAGGCCGCAAGAGGCACGAGGCCGTTGGAATCGACGGCGAAGACGGGGATGGACAACCGCGCGGCGAGGCGTCGGTTATGTTCCGGAATGATGAAGCACGGGAAGTCGTCTGTCACCAGCAGCGCCGCCTCTTCGGCCAATCGCGCCACCGTATCGCGCGGATCGCGTTCGCTCTTCTGTAAGTAAAAGACGTATCGGATGCCGAGGCGCTGGAACTCGCGACGGTTCTCGTTTACGCCTTCGAGGATGAAGGTGTGCAAGCGATCGTTTGCCCACGGGTAGTTGTACTTCAAACCTTCGTAAACGACGAGCGGCAAACGCCGTTCGTTGGCCGCGCGAACAGCGAAACTGAGCGCGTGGTTATAACGCGGACGCTTGTAGACCTGCATCCAGTAGAGCACGTAGCGCGCGCGATGGTTCTCCTCGCCCCGATTGAGTTGCCTTACGCGATCGGTCAGTTCGGCCATCTCACCTCCCGCCGTCGCTTCAAAGGCGACGCGGCGATTAGGCCGCGCGCGCGGACATAGCGTGCATAAACCGCTTGACTTTGCGCCAACGCGCGCCTACTTCTCCCACAGTCGGAACGTCAGTCCGACCATCACGCCTCGCGGGTACCCCGGCGTCGCATGTATCCGCGCCCGCGGCTCATCTGCAGAACGCACGCGCGAGACGAATAAGTTCTGCGTTTCGTAGTACCTCTTATTGAAGAGGTTGTCGACCGCAAAGTTCAGATCCACCCCGCTTCGCAAACGCTTGTTGACATAGACATCTACTATATCCAAACCGGCGGCGCGAATGCTAGCATCGAGCGGATCCAAGCGGTAATTGCTCGCGTGGCGGTAGCGCAGCGAGCCGGAAAAGCCGCGCCAAGCCGAGAGCGTAAGGCCAGCGTTGGCCACTGTATGCGGTGCGCGGTCGACGTACTCGCGCGGGTTTGTGCCGCGAAAGAAGGCGTTCATCACCTGAGTCAAACCGCCATTGAAGGCTAGGTGCGATAGCACACGCCAAGATAGCTTCGCCTCGTAGCCATAGGCGCGACTCGGACCGACGAACTCTGTGCTCCCATCATCCGGCACGTAAACTTGCTGATTAGAATTGTCGATCAGAAACAGGTCCGCCGTCGCCGAAAATCGCTTGTAGTTATGCGAAGTCCCTATTTGGTAAAAGTCCGTCGTCGCGACCTTCGGTCCGTTCGGATACTGAACCACTCCGCGCGCATCCTGGCTGCTTATGCCGCGCCCGTAGTTGAAATGGATGGTCAACGGCAAGTCATCAAATGGGGCGTAAGTGACGGCGGTTTTCGGTTGAAAGCGGCCTGCGCTCTCGCTGCCCGAAAGCTCCGGTCTGATCCGATCATCGACTGCGAAGCGGAACAGGTCGTAACGCGCGCCGACTACCAGACGCAACCTCCCGTCGAACAGATCCAACGCTTGTTGAACGTAACCGCCAGCGTTCATCACGCGCGCGCGCGCGCTGGTCGATGGACAACACTCTTCGCTCGGTGCCGAGCGAGGCAACAAGGCGCGGACCGGATTCCGGTCGACGGAAGGATAAAGCCCAACGTTCGTTTGAAAGGCGGCGAAGTTGCCGCCTAAGGTCAGCAATCCGGTCGCGCCAAACATCTTATCTACGCGCACGTACTGCAAGTTGGCGCCCTGCTGCAAGCGCGAATCGTGCTGCTGTATCTCGTCGCCATACTCCGGATCGCGGAGAAAGAAGGTGAAATTGGACCATAGATCGAAGAGCGACCGCGTGACATACCCGTCCACTTTGAAGAGATCGCCGCGCGCGTTCTCCCGCCGATAGTAAGCGCTGATTGTCCCGGCCTTAACCTTGCCGCCGTTGTCCGGATCAATGAAACCGAAGCGATCCAGTTGGCCGGCGAAAACCAGATCGAGCGGGATCTGACCGGAGGAGAAAAAACTGTTACGACCCGCGTTCAATTTCACGCTCACGCTTGACCTTTCGCTTAACTCCCGCGCGTAATTGCCCGTCACGTTATCCCGATGATAACGAAGCGGATTCAGGAAAGGGCCATTTGTGCGCGACGCCTCATAGGCGACGAAAGCGCGCGCGAACTTGGGGCTGTAGGCGAGAAAGCTCCTGAAGGAATCGAAGGATCCAGCTTGCACGCGCGCGGTCAAAACGTCCGGCAGACTCTCCTTCGTCCGAACGTGAACGACGCCGAGACCGGAGAAATCGCCATACTCGGCGGCGAACGGACCGTTCAAGATGTCCACGTCGGCGATCAATTCGGGCGTCACGCTCTTCAACGCGCCGAGATAGCCTTGCCCATGCCCTTGCGTCGCCTGATTCTGCTGAACATCATCGACTAGGACCTTCAATCCGCCGAACAGTCCTCCATGATCGAGGTTGAAGCCGAAACGGCGTATCTCGAGCGATTTTCCGCCCCCCTCGTGCTGCCCGGCGCTGACCCCAGCATCGAGCGTGTGGAAAAGTTGATCGTCGCGCAAGAAAAGGCCTTCGCGGTAGATCGCATCGTTTCTCCTCTCGATCGATGGATCAGCGACCGAAGCGACGATGACGACCGACTCCTGGATCGGCGGGGCAAAAAGCTCAACCCTGATTTGAAGATCATCTGCTTTCTCATCAGCGCTGATCTCGCGCACAACGCGCTTGATCCCCTTCCCTTCAAGGACGAGCGTCACCGGACCGTTCGGCACCTTCAGCCAAAACCGGCCTTCCGGGTCGCTCACTGTGCTCTGTTCGCCGAAGCTCGTGCGCGCGCTGACCACAACGCCAGCGACCAATTCGTTGCGCTGTGACAAGATCGTTCCCGAAACGATTCGCCATCGGCCCTCCTGGGCCACAGCGACCAGCGAGCCGAAGAGCAGCGAGCCGAAGAGCAACGCCGCGAAGAACGAGCTGACCCTTAGCGGAAGATGGCGTTTCGCTCGCCCCTTCAGTGCGCCGCGCGGATTCGCGCTCGGCTTCCGCGCACATGCTCCATCGCCTCCCCTCCGCCCCCCATGGATCGTAGCCGTTGACGGATCAACTTTGCGGGGACGGCAGAACTCTCTTGAACCTTCTCGAATCATCGCTTTCTTCCTTCTCGCTTTCGCGAACTTGGTGTTACTATTTTTATTTTAGTAATACTGAACGGGACCGAAAGAACGACCACCGGCGATCCATCGACAAGCGCAAGCGCTAGCCGCGTCGCCCTATCTTCGCCGCTCGATGATCCTCTTCGCCGGAACGGTCAAGAAAAGGCGCCCGTGTTTGACGCCCTTCAAGCTGATCAGCGCGTCGGCGAGCGCGCGCACTTTTTTGGCCGAACCGCGCAAGACGATCACCTCCATGCAATCATCGTGGCTGATGTGCACGTGTAAGACGGAAACGATCAATTGATAATGCTCGTGCTGCAGGTCGGTCAAGCGGTCTGCCAGATCCGTCGCGTGGTGGTCATAGACGAGCGTCAAGGTGCCGAGCACATCCGTCGCTTTTGACTCCTCGTCAAGATGCGCGCGAACGAGCGCATCGCGCATCAGGTCACGCAACGCCTCCGAACGATTAACGTAGCCTTGGCGCCTGATCAAACGGTCGAAGCTTTCGAGCAGCTCATCCTCGACGCTCACGCTGAAACGGATCAATTCTCCCATTGAATAAAGGCCCTTCTATTCGGTCGCGCCCTTTATATCACGAATTTAGAATTCGTGCTACCGATGG
The DNA here is from genome assembly GCF_040289685.1 of Pyrinomonas sp. Taxonomy (NCBI): domain Bacteria; kingdom Pseudomonadati; phylum Acidobacteriota; class Blastocatellia; order Blastocatellales; family Pyrinomonadaceae; genus Pyrinomonas; species Pyrinomonas sp. The sequence continues at coordinate 41,456 of NZ_PSLQ01000021.1, read as the reverse complement.
ACGACTCGCTGCGAAAGGAACTCGGCTCCAACGCGCAAGGCGAAGCGCCGTTCGGGGTCGCGACCGGCCTTCATCGGGTGAAGGTTTTCGCAATCTCTCGGGCGAGATCAAAGCTCAAGAAAGGGGGAGAGCGTGCGGCACTTCAAGATAGCCAGATCAAGCTTCAGGTCATAGGCCAACCCTGCCGCGCCGAATCATGGAGCGCAGCTTCAACCACGATGCTCAATCGAGCGCTATTCCAAAGTTTTCAGTGACCGGCGTTTGCCCCGGCAGAGCGCGCCCGCGTCGTGCGACGCGCGTGCTTGGCACAAGCTGCCGCCAGCGCCTGATCGACGCGCGCGACGATGTCGCATTCGGGTTTGCGACAAACGGCGCTCAACTCAGAGATAACCAGATACCGCGCGCGCTCCAGCATGCGCTGTTCGCGGAAGGAGAGCGGTTTGAAGTGACTCAGATAGGTCAGCGTCTTGAGGACTTCGGCCACGGCGAAAATGTCGCCCGTACGCATCTTTTCGGAGAACTCTTTGAAACGATCTTTCCAGTCGGCGGGCGGCGAGTTGAAATCGTCCGCCAGATTCTTCATCAGCAACTCCCCTTCGGCGGCTGTGATCGGAGAGCGAAGACCGACTTCGCGCGCGTTATCGACGGGAACCAGAACGACGGAATTGGTGGCAGCAAGGCGGAGCGTGTAGAAAGGAAGCGTCGTTGAACCGATCTGTTTCTGCTCTATCTGCTCGATGATCCCAATTCCGTGATTTGGGTACACGACCTTTTGGCCGATCTTGAAGCCCACCACACACCTCCTGTGGTTTTTATTCAAAGATTCATGGCGAGCCGAAGAGCATGACGCACCGTGGCCAACCCTCCCCGCTCGCCTTTCTGTGAGTTCTCACAAAAGTGTAACAAGCAGGTCACTGAGCGTCAAGCACTATCTGGCCTGAACCTCAAGCGGCTCTGAGATGAACGGCGCGCGTTATAGACGTGAAGATTTAAGACCAAACTGCCAAGATATTGGCGTCTCGCTTCGGCTAGAGTCAGCGCAAATGGACCGAACGGATGAAGTGGGCGATCGCGGGCGGAGCGTTAGATTCGGCGGCCCCTCTTACCAGAACCGATTACCGAGATCGACTTGCAATTAAACCGACAAATCGCGCGACATCGTCACGCGCCCGAAACTCAGACATGGAGCGATCATCGAGATCGCTCCGAACCTTCTCTTTGCAGCGCTTGCTTGCGTGCTCCGTGAGGGTCTCGGATTCCCTTCAATTAGTTTTGAAAAACCAAAGCGCCTCGCCACCGGCTTGATTTGGACGCGTTTCGAGAATCGGATTGCCATGCCATTCACACTGCTCTGCCTTGACGTCAACCTGTTCTAGACGCATCACCCCAACCATGTTGAAATGGGGGGAGAGCCGCACGCCTTCTCCGTTCTTGACACGCTGTTTCGCGCGGCAGAATAATCCGGCTGTGTGATCCCCATGCGCCACGCACGCTTGACGAAACGTTCTTCGCCGTGCAGCGACTGCTGCGCACCAACCGGCCTTTTGAGGGGCTAATCGGGGTCTGGCTGGCTCCGAAGCTCAAACGCGGCGCGTTGAAATAGCAGCGTCCTGTGCGACTCGAACAAAAGGTCAAGGAGAAGAGAGATGTTTCCACGGGTTTCCTTCTTTGCCCTGTTTGGACGAAGTTTCTTCACGCTTCTATGCGCACTGCCTTTCGCCACAAGCGCTCTAGCCGAAGGACGCCTTGCTGGCAAGATCACCGATGTCCAAGGGCGGGCCGTCGTCGCGGCACAAATCACCGCCACCGAACAAGTGACCGGGCACGCCTTCAAGACGACGACCAATGAGCAAGGCGAGTATCTTCTCGCCGATCTACCAGCGGGCACATACACCATCGAGGTCGTGGCCAAAGGCTTTGCGCCCGCACGTCGCGCAGACGTCACGATCAAGGATGCGCAGACGCCGCGCTTAGATTTTCAATTGAGCGTTGCGCCCGTGGAAGCGCAAGTGACGGTGACGAGCACGGGGACGCTGGCGAACTCAGATCCCGTCTATCAAAAGCTTCGGCAAGCGGCGAAAGATCCGAATCCCTTTTCGGCTGTGGCAACAGTCAGCAACTTGGTGCTACAACGCGACGCCGCACGGTTCACGCTGCGCAGCGGCGAGCTATACTTTCTCACGCCGGTCGAAGGCCGTACTGTTGCCGCGGTCTTCATCGGCGACGGGGAGATCTCATTGACGCCGCCCACCGAGATCGAGCGAAAGAGTCTCGCCATATTCACCGACGGGCCTTCGCTCGAAGAGAGGTTTTCGATGCTCGTCTTGCGTTTCACGGATCGAACCTTCGACGAGGTGAAGGGTTCACCCAACGTGCAGATGGTGCCGACTGGCGGGCAAGCAGGGCGCGCGCGTGATCTGTACCGCGACAATCAGGAGCTGTTGCGTAAGCGTTTGAAATCGAATCTCAAACTGCGCACGCTGGCCGACATATACGCGCCCGCGCGTCCAGGTTTCTTCATCGCTTTCATCGGCGGCAAACGTTTCGGCAAGCTCGTTTACATCGTCGATCCGCTCGGTATTCCAGAGGTCTCGCCCGAGGAGGTCGCGCTGCTGAGCTATGGCGACACAGACGGCGGGATTTGGACGGCGTTTCATCTCGCCGAAGAGTACAAACAAGGTCAAGCGCACAACAATCAGGATCGACGTTGGTACGACATACTGAGCCACAAGATCGATGCCCGCATTCGCGGGACGCGCATCGAAGCGACCGACCGCATCGAGTTTCGTCCGCTCATCGGCGAGCTGCGGGTTCAGCCGTTTCAACTTTTCCGATCGCTGCGCGTGCGTAGCGTGCGCGACGCTGAAGGGCGCGAACTCGCCTTCGTTCAAGAAGACAAGGATGAGGATGCTGACTTCGCCGTCATCTGGCCGACGCCATTGGAGACCGGCAAAATCTACGAGGTGACGGTCAACTACGACGGCGAAGGCGCGTTGCGGGATTCGGGCAGCGGCAACTTCATTCTCATTCCGCGCGATTCCTGGTATCCGAACAATGGCGGCTCGCAGTTCGGCGACCGAGCGCGTTTCGATGTCACTTACCGTTATCCGAAGGGCTACACGTTGATCGGAACCGGCAAACTCGCAGGCGCGGAGCAACAAGAAGAGGACTGGAAGGTTGCGCGCTGGACCAGCGGCGAAGTTGAGCTGGCCGTGGCCGGATTCAATTACGGCAAGTTCAAGAAGAAGGAGATCTTCGACAAAGACTCCGGCTATTTGGTCCAATTTTTCGCCAATGAGCAGGTTCCCGATGAGATGCGACAACTTCAACTCGAAATCGACCGGATCGAGAGCGAAGGCTTCAATACCATGACCACCCTCGGCTCGATCTCGACGGCCAAAATGGGCGATCAGATTCTAGCTTCGGCGCAGAACTCGTTGCGCATTTTCAACGTCTATTTCGGCAAGCTCCCTTACGAACGTTTCGCCATGTCGCAGCAGCCGGCGATCAATTTCGGTCAGGCGTGGCCGACGCTGATCTACATGCCGTACACGGCCTTCATCGACACCACGCAGCGCGTGCAGCTTTTCGGCATCAAAGGGGGCACCGACACCTTTTGGCGCTACGTCGGGCCACACGAACTCGCGCACCAGTGGTGGGGGCACATCATCGGCTGGACCAGCTACCACGATCAGTGGATGAGCGAGGGGTTCGCCGAGTTCTCGGCCTCCCTCTACGTTCAGTACGTGCGCCGCGACCTCGATAAGTTCATCGACTTTTGGGAGGAGCAACGGCGCATGATCACAGATGAGTGGCCGCAGACCAAAGGACGCCGACCGTACACGGTCGGCCCCGTCACGCAAGGCTACCGGCTAAACAGCGCGAAGACCGGCAACGTCGCGCGCTTCATGATCTACCCGAAGGGCGCGTACATCTTGCACATGATTCGCATGATGATGTACGACCGCCGAACGGGCGATGCGCGCTTTCAAGCGATGATGCGGGACTTCGTCAAGACTTATTACAACAAAGATGTCTCGACCGAAGACTTCAAACGCATCGTCGAAAAACACATGACGCCCGAAATGAATCTCGAAGAGAACGGCAAGATGGACTGGTTTTTCAACCAGTGGGTCTATGGCACGCAGATCCCGAGTTATCGCTTCGATTACTCCATCAGCTCCTCAGGCGGCAAGGCCATCTTATCGGGGAAACTAATGCAATCGGGCGTTTCTGACGGCTTCCGCATGCTGGTGCCGCTTTATGTCGATTTCGGCAGGGGTTGGACGCGCCTCGGAACGGCCACGCTCGTCGGGAATTCAACGCTCGACATTCAACGCGTCGAACTGCCCCAAGAGCCGAAGCGTGTGGCCGTTGCCGCGCTCAAAGATGTGCTCGCCATCAAGATCGAGAACGTGAAGAGATAGTTTTGCGTAGAGATCTCGCCCGCAAGAGATGAGCCGCCGCGCAGCAAGAAAGGCGCGCTCTAAATAACTTTCAAACAATCATCGAGCGACTTCGATGCGTGAGAGTCAGAGCCGCCGCGCAACAAAGGTCTGGCGCGGCAGAACGGAGCTTCGCGTTTTGATCGCGGCTCTCGTGAGAGCTTCAAGCGAGGTCCTCTTCCGCGCGGTCGCCGGCGCGCTCTTCATCGAGTTGCCGGAGCGTTTCCAAAAGCAAGCTGGTGTTGCTCGCCGCGGCGATCGCCGCTGGATAAGGGCCTCCGCGTTCAAAGTTAAAGGTCCCGGCAGCGGCTTCGATCAGTGCGCGAAAGGCCTCTACGCCGCGTTCCGCGCCGCATTCGGCATCGACGATCTGACCATCGTTGAACAATATGCGCCCGGAGCGTGTGCTTCCCGTGATCGCCAACGCGCCGGTCAAACGCGAGTTCTCGATGGTTTGGATGCAGTCGAAGATGCTGACGAGTGCAAGATCGCCGGCGAGGATCACTGCCGATGGAGGCGTCGCTTTGGCCATTTCAGCCGAAGCGATTTCGGGACGACGAGCGCGGCGAATCGCTTCGAGACCGGCGGCGATCGAGATCGCTGGCGCATGCTCTTTAGCTTTGAGGAGGCGTTCGCGGGCGGCATCGAAGTTTTCGCGTTCGATGTAGAGCCGCGCTAAGGCGAGACACTGTCTGGCCGCCTCGCCATGTAGCTTCATGGTCGCTGCCACTTCACGCAGACGTTCGCGCAACTCGATCGAGTGCGGATAGCGCGCGATCGCTTCTTGCAAGCGGCTGATGGCCCGCCCCATGGAACCGTATTTGATGAACAGCTCCGAATCGAGCAGCGCCGCCTCGATCTCCGCATCGATCCCTCTGTATTCTTGCCCTGACATCAGCCCTCCTACGATGAGTTTAGCATGTTCGGCGAGCAAGGCATGCGCGCTTTGGTTCCGAGCGACGAAGCGGAGTCTGGCGATACGTGTGCGCGTCGCGCTCCGCTCGCAGGAGTGAGCGCTTTGCTTGCCTCAAAGCGAGAGGGGCTTTTGCGCTTCTGCGAGGAAAGCGAGGGATCTTTCGTCTCCATCTGCTTGTACGAGCACGCGGTGAGATGCTGCGCACGCGAGGGAAGCGAAAGATTCTTCGTCTCCATCCTCGCGCGATGATCGCCGCGACTTAACCGCTCAGATGAATGGCGAAAGAAGCGATCTATTTTTTCGTCTCCGCGGCGGAGCCGATTGCGTACTCTTGAAGCTTGCGGTAGAGCGTCTTTCTGCCGATGCCGAGCAGTCGGGCGGCGCGCGTCTTGTCCCCTTGCGTGTAGTTGAGCGCGGCTTCGATGGCGCGTTTCTCGATCTCATCCATCGGCATGGGCATCGCCAGCTCGAAGCGCACAGGAGGGGTGTGATTGAATTCGCCGCGCGCACGCCGCAACTGCGGTCGCTGCTCCAACCAGCGACGGCTTATTGCCTCAGGCAGATCTTCGAGTTCGATCTGCCTTCCAGCGGCGATGATCACGGCTCGTTCGATGGCGTTCTCGAGTTCGCGCACGTTGCCGGGCCAATCGTAGCTTACGAGCGCCTGCAACGCTTCACGCGAAATGCCGGAGATGAAGCGTCCGGTCTTCTGCTTGTAGTGCTCGATGAAGTGGATGACGAGCGGGTGAATATCGCAGGCGCGTTCGCGCAGCGGCGGCAAGTAGATCGGAAAGACCGAGAGGCGGTAGTAGAGGTCGCGCCGGAAGCGCCCCTGCTCGACGGCGCGCTCCAAATCGACGTTCGAAGCGGCAATGACCCGCACATCCGTTTTCAAGACTTGATTGCCGCCGACGCGCGTGAATTCGCCGTCCTGCAGCACGCGCAGCAAACGCACTTGCGCCGACAAGCTCATCTCGCCGATCTCGTCGAGGAAGAGCGTGCCGCCGTCGGCCTCTTCGAAGCGTCCGCGACGGCGCGTTCGTGCGTCCGTGAAGGCACCTTTTTCGTGACCGAAAAGTTCTGATTCGAGCAGCGTTTCGGGGATCGCGCCGCAGTTGAGTTTGACGTAGGGTTTGTCTTTGCGTTGCGAGCTGTAGTGGATGAGGTCGGCCAACAGCTCCTTGCCTGTGCCCGATTCGCCTTGGATCAACACGGAGGTTTGCGTATCGGCGACGTTCAAAGCGAGTTCAATGGCACGGCGAATCGCCGGGGCCTGACCGATGATGCGATTTTCGGCGCGTCGCTCATCGAGGGCGCTCCGCAAGCGCATCACTTCGGCGGAGAGCTGATCGCGCTCAAGCGCCGTGCCGATCTGGTCTGCGATGCCTTCGACCAGCGCGACCTCATGCTCAGCGAAACCGTCGCGTGCCCGGCTCCAGACTAGACCGAGCAGCCCAAAAGTTTGATCCTTGATGCGCACGGGCGCGACCAAAGCGGCCCGCCCGTTGAGTTGCGCGTTGAAGATTAAACGCACTGCGAGCGGCAAATCTTTCTCCAGCAACTGAAGCGTGCGCCCTTCGGCGAGCAGTTCCATCAGCGTTGGGAACTCGGCGAGGCTGATAGCGCGTCCGTGAGCAGCGATCAAGCGCTCAACGCCGGCGGTCTGCGCGTGCGACGCGGCGTGAAAGGCGGCGAGTCGAATGGCTCGATTGTTTTGATCCACCACGCCGAGCGCGCCGTAATCGGCACCGACCAGAGCGATGGCGCGCTCCAGTACGAGCGATGTCACTTCGCTGAAATCCGAACGCGCGTTCAAGGCGTTGGCGATCTCCAGCAACGCGCGCGTGCGGTCAGCCTCGCGTTGCTTGTCCATGTAGAGGCGAGCGTATTGGTAGCCGACGGCGATCTGTCGCGCGATCGATTGGAGAAAAGCCACCTCCTCATCGAGCCAAGCGCGCGGCGCCCGCGTCGAGTGCAATCCGACGAAGCCAAGCACCTGCCCGCCGAGCACGACCGGTACCACCAAAAGCGATCGCGTTCCGAGGCTCGCCGCCAGCGCGCGTGCGCGCGGATCGAGCGTAGGCGAGAGCGCGTCGTCGAGTCTGATCGGTTGCGTCAGATCGAAATGCTTCGCCAATTGATCGAGATCGATCGGGATTGTGGTTCCCAAGCTCGACGGCACGTCGTCGCGTGCGCGCCATTCGTGACTGATGCGCCACTCGCCGCTCGGCACCAAGTGGATGACGTCGCAACGATCCACATCCATCATGCGCCCGAGCTCACAGACGATGGCATGCAAGAATTTGTCCAAGTCGATCTCGGAATGCAGGTCTGGCGCCAGACGGTCGATGATCGCTTCGCGCGCCTCGTGCATCTTGATCCGTCGTTCGAGCGTCAGCGTGTGTACGATGCTGGACATAAGAGGGTCACAACGTGGTTTATCTCATGTCATGTGCCGGAGAGGTCGGGTCATCGCTCGCGGCAGCATGTTCCGCTGATGACCGCAAATCATAACGAACGCGAGAGTTGTTGCCAAGCGGCGACGAGCAACGGCGGCGCCCCTTTGGGCGTCCAAAGGATGTAGCTGGATCGGAGGTCATTGCGCCACGCAAGATGACTTCGTATAATTTTCTCGCGTTTTTCGCTGGTCCTTTTTCAGGTCACAGCGAAAGATCATCCGATGCGGGAGGCTATAATATGCCCATATACGAGTACCGTTGCAAAGAGTGTGCGGCGCACCTCGAGATCTTGCAGAAAATCAACGATGCGCCGCTCGCAACGTGCCCCGAATGCGGAGGCAAACTCGAAAAGCAGTGGTCGCTCTCTGGCTTTCAGTTCAAAGGCTCAGGCTGGTACGTCACCGACTATGCGCGCAAAAGAAGCGCTGGTGGTGAAAAAAGCGACCGCAAGAGCGAGGACCAAAGCAGGCCGGACGGCGAGAAGGCGCAAAGTGCCGCAACCACTACTCCGGCCAGAGTTGATTGAAGCGCACTGGTTGGACCGGCAGAAGACGAACGCCGAAGACCCTCCATGAACAAAGCGCGAGCGCTCACGGCGGTTTCGATTGCGCTCCTGTTGCTTGCCACTGATGCAGCGGCTCAGGCTGGAAGGCGTTCGTCTTCTGCACCGGTAGATCGAACCGTCGCGCTCAACGTCACCATCACGCGAGCTGATGGCGTCTCTCAACCGGTGCTCGCCGATCAACTCTCGCTCTTCGATGACGGCATAGAGCAAAAAATTCAGAGCCTCACACCAGATCCGACGCCAGCGCGCATCGCCTTGCTCGTCGATAATTCGGCGACGCTTCGCGCCGATGTGGAGAAATTAGCGCAGGCCGTGCGCGAATTCATCTACGAAATCTACGAAGGCGATCAGTTAATGGTCGTCGGCTACGACGAGCGCGCGGAGGTGCTTTCCGACTGGACCGATGCCCCACCTAAAGTCGAAGAGGCGATCAAACTTCTGCGCAAGCGCGGCGAACCGTATCTATTCGACGCCATATCGGCCGTGCTCGAGCAAGCGCTTCGTCCGCTCACTGGAATTCGCAAACGAGCCATTGTGCTGATCAGCGACGGATTAGATCGCGGCAGCAAAACGCGCTTCGATGACATTCTCGCCGAGCTTCAGCGACAAGACATCACCGTCTATGCGCTACAGCTTCCAGACCGCACCGGCGGCGCTTATCGCCGCGATCGCCCCAAACCGTCGGAAGCTATTCGGCAACTGGTAGAAGGCACCGGTGGAAGATCTTTCACCTTCGATGACCCAAAACAAGCGGCAGCAGCGATCTGCGACGAACTGCGCCGCAATCGCTACGTTCTGGCTTACTCGCCGCTCAACGTTTCGTACAACGCAAAGCGTCAACTGCTCATTATTCCGCCCGAAGGCGTCAACGTCCGTTACAAAGCGGCGCAGCCCTGAAACGTCGTAAGCTTCAACGAAAGCACTGCAAAAAGACGGGACCAGCGCCGTTAACTAGCCGGCAGGTTCGACGTTCCATTTAACGCGCGAAGATCAAAATTAGCGCGCGTGCGGCGGTCATCTCTTAGCGTTGGTGGTTCGACGCTCCATTTAACGGGCGAAGATTGCTGAGTCGCCGACTCATGGATGGTTGACGCTTTTTGTCCCTCAACGACCTGACGCGCGAGAGGCGATGAATGCGCGCCAAGTCTGTGGTTGGCGTTCTGCCCCAAAGCTGCTCTTCTCAAACCGACAAGCGCTCAAAAGGCGACGCCCTGAGTTTGAGCAGCTTGCAGTTAGGTCTGCATCTTTCAAGACGTTTTCGCACGAAACCTTGAGTTA
>NZ_PSLQ01000021.1:0-31693 GCF_040289685.1 Pyrinomonas sp. | reverse complement strand
AACCTTGAGTTACCGGAATGGCAAAACGGAGCCGACAACGACCCCAAAGGCTCCCCCTCACCTTGTGGTTTCGTTGTCGGCTCGTACGATTGTGCTCTTTGACTGGCTTAAGCCTGGGCCAATGAACCCCTTGTTTTGGCTTGCTCTGAGTTGAGCAAGGGAAGCCTCCCCCAAAGCCTACCTCGCCCAACTCCCGTCTCCGAGCCTGACCCGATGACCCTACGTTCCCCCTTCGGTCGTTTGGTCGTCCAATTAGCGGGCAAGCGTCGTGCCAGATGAAAGATCGCGCGAAAGGAACTAGCCCGGAAGGCAAACGAGAACAGCATCCAAGCCGCGTTTCGCTTTTGAGAAACCCTTCGTCGTGCTCCCTCGCCGCACGAGGGTCACGCCATTTTTGTATCTCTTCTGTACTCCTGAAGCATACACTCTTGAACGGTAATCGTTCGCCGCTCGAATCCCGGCGCAGGTCTCACAGAGATGGCCACTTACTACACCGCTTGCCGTTTAAGCTTTTAGCAAGCGTCTAACCATCACACGCCATCGGCTTCGTCGGTCAGTCAACATGCTTGGCAGCGCCCAAAAATTGACTGCGAACAGATAACAGCGCTCAATGCATGCGAGGGGGGCAGTGCGTAGGTTGATCGAAGCGGTTCAACCTACACCCAACTCGTGCAAGCGCGAGGATCGCGAAGATGTTATAGCTCTGGGACAGGCACAATTGCCGCGCCCAATCCGCGCTCGCAAAGACGCGCAGTTGAAGCAGTTGAAACCGAGGCGCTTCTGTCCGGCGAGCGTACCCAAGCCGCAACAAGCGCTGGACGGGGGACCTGACCTTATAGCATTTCCAATGTGAACGAGGGGCGAACCTCACCGACCACTTCGCGGCGGTTGTTGCGCACGTCGAATCGAGCGTATGGGGCGAGTGCCTGCTCCCCTTCCCGATCCAAGACCTCAAGCTGCCGCAAAGTTTCAATAACCACGGTTGGACGAGCGCGACGATCTTCTCCATCCTCGATCTTGAGCGCGATGCCGAGGCCGCGCGGCCACCGATCGCAAGGGAGCACGCCTGCGGTGTAAACGCCTTCAGCCCCGACTTTGGAGACGAGGCGTCCGGCACAAGCGCGCATCACCTCTGTATCAAGACGCTCGCACGTGCCTCCAACCATTTCTGGATAAGCCACCATCGCTTGCACGATCCTCTCGCAGGCCAAGCGCGTGCGCGCATCGAAATCCTCAGGCGGCGAGATCAGGCGTGCGTACATTAATGCCATCGCGCGCACGCTCGTGCCGAAAACCGGAACGCCACATCCATCGACGCCGACCGCGATATCTTCCAACGGGACGCCGGAGAATTGCTCGATGACGCGCGCGATCAGTAGTTGCACGGGGTTAGCCGGGCTATCGTAATCTGCGGTCGGTGCGCCTAGGTGAATGGCGAGCGCGAGCATCCCCGTGTGTTTGCCCGAGCAATTGTTCTGCAGCACGCTTGGCGCTGACTCGCGCCGACGCAGTTCGCGCGCGACTTCGCGACTGAACGGTTCGTGCGTTCCGCAGCGTAATGCGCTCTCGTCGAGGCCGATTTTGGCGAGCATCCCTTTGACGGTTGCCACGTGAATCGGTTCGCCGCTGTGAGAGCCGCAGACCAAAGCGAGTTCTTCCGGAGTGAAGCCAAAACGATCGGCCGCGCCGGAAGCGACGAGCGGGATGGCCTGATGCGGCTTGGCCGAAGAGCGAAGATAGGTGACGACCTCAGGCGACCCAAGGCGAGCAACTATGCGCCCGTCGCCATCCACGGCAATGATGTGCCCGCGGTGGCGCGATTCGGTGATGGAGCCACGCCGCACCTCGACAAGAGGCGCAGGTTCCGGGATCGAGTTGTTTTCGTCTCTCATGTTGGCAGATTTCAGTCGGCGCGCGGCGGCGTGATGCCAGCGTAAAGTTTTCGTCCTTTCCACGTCACTCCGCGCCCGCTGGCGATCCGAAGCGTCGAATTGAGCAAAATCGCGCCGAAAAGCGCGAATCCGAGCGGCGCTGCCGGCGCGTAAATAGTTGGTATTCCCGAGAATCGGTTTACGCAGACGAAGATCATCGTCTGAATCAACCACGCGCCGCCAAAGGCAACCCAGATGGCGCGCCAAGCTCCGTTTATCCCAATCAAAAGCGGCACGACGATTGTCACCAGCGCCGGGGCCACGGCTAGAAGATAGACTAGCAGCACGTTGAACGCGCCCCAAAAGGGACGGAAGCCAACTCCGGCGAAGAGGTTTTTGCTGAACCCCTCCCAAATGCCGCGCAAGTTCGTCTGCATGCGCGTGCGCACCAAATGCGGCGCGTACTCGAGCCGAAAGCGCGCCCCTCCCCTTTTCAGCAGCTCGGCCAAGCGCAAATCCTCGGCGACTTCGGCGCGCACTGCATTGTACCCCCCGACACGCTCCAGAGCTTCCCGCCGAAGCAGAAAGAATCCTCCAGCGGCGATCGCCTCTTTGCGGCGCGAATCATTGACGCGATCGAGCGGCAGCCGCATCATCACCGCCCAACCGAAGACCGGCATGAAAAGGCGCTCCCAAAACGTGAGGCAATCGACGCGCGGTACGAACGAAAGCGCATCGTAACCGTTCTTTCGCGCGTGCGCCACAGCCTCGCGCAGCGCTTCCGGCGCGAAGATCATGTCGGCGTCGGTCGCCAAGACCCATTCGCCGCGCGCCCGACGCCGCGCTTGCTCCAAAGCATAAGGCTTGCCGATCCATCCCGGCGGCGGTTCTTCGCCCTCGACGACTTGCAAGCGCGCCTCAGCCGCAGCCAAAGCGCGCAAAACGTCCCCTGTCTCGTCTGTGGACCGGTCGTTGACGGCGATGATCTCGAAATTCCCGTAATCTTGGGCGAGCATCGAACCGATGCTCGCCCTGAGCACACGACCAGCTTCGTTGCGACAAGGAACGATGATTGAAACCAGTGGGGCGTCCGCTCGCTTCAACTCCGAATCGTCCAACCGCACAAGCGGCTTTTGGTGCGCTAAGGCGCGCAAGGTCGAAAGGGCAGCAAACACCCACGCCCCAAAGATCGCCCAAGCCAGCACTGCGACCCAAATCATCTGCTCAGAAACCTAGCTTCGCCCGATTCACGCTCTCCACGTGCGACGCCCGTCGTGATCCAGTTCGCTGTGGCAATCGCGCGTGAAGATGCGCGCCACGCGGATTTTCTCTTGATTTATCGCGCTCGGCAACTGCCGAAGGGGAATGAAGGGTCCCCTGCAACACACGACGAAGGAGCAATGAAACATCGCCGCCCCCAATCGCTTTGAAAAAAGCGTCGACGATGAAGGAGCAATGAAACATCACCCGTCCGACTTCTAGGACACCGGTCAGCCTCTTATCACTTCATCGCTACAAGTTCGCGTCTGCGATGCCGCATTCAGCAACTCGCGTTTCAGCGCCGTCATCACGCCGCTGTAGATCAACCGTTCGCCCCGCACTCGCGCACAGCACTGTTCACATAGACACATCGCAGAGATTATCACGAAGAATCGGTCCGCTCGCTCCGCACTTGACGCGCGTCTTCCGACCAAGTTCGCCGCAAAGGCGCGGCGAGTTGGAGGAGAAGTTTCATCCGCCCCACACTTTCTGCCCATCGCGCGGCGCAAATCAAACGGAGTACCAACAAAAAACGAGGTCCGCTTACTGGCGGACCTAAATAGCAAACATCTGTTTTCTAGTCTAGGAACAAAGACTCACGGGAGGATTGATTTCACCGCTTCTTCGCCTTCATCCCCGTTTTCACCGGGCGTTGCAGAACGACCAGTTTGACGCGCCGACGCCCGAAGCGCACCGCCTCGCTCGTGCTCGGCACCCAAATGTCTATTTTGCGTCCACGGACAGCGCCGCCCGTATCGGCGACGATATACTCGCCCGTGTACGGCCCCGCTTCGAGCCGCACGCGCGTGCCGAGCGGAAGAAGACGGCGGTCGGCGGCGATCACGCCGCGGCTGACGCGCCTACCGCTTGCTGTTCGGCCACGCAAGCTGTAAGCGGTGGCGACGAAATGACGCACAGTCGGCTCCGATTCGCTTGCCGAGGGGACGAATTGTGGGGGTTCGCCAAGCCGTTCGACATCCACCGGACGGCCCGCCGTGGGAGCAGTGCTTGGAACGACAGTGGGTGGGGCGACATTTGGTGATTCTGGTTGAGGATCTACTCGAGGATTTTGCTGGATCAAGTTCGAAGAACGATCGGCAAACGATGGAACGACGTCGAAAACCAATCCAACACATAGCGCAGCCGCAAAGGCTCCGCCGATTAAACGGATCTTCATCATCGGGTCTCCTGTCCGACATAAATTTTCGCCATCCGACGCCCGCGCTAAGTGCCCGTCGCGGCCACTTGCCTCCGGCTCAAGGAGAGTCTTCGTCAGGAGTCAGCCGGAGTCGAAGAGCCAAGAGTTCTTCGAGCGACGACGTCGAAGGCAATAAAAAATCAAGCGGAATATTCATTCCGCTTGATTCGAGTGAAAAAGCTAACACATTCTCGGAGCTTTGTCAAAACCGCTGCAAGAACCAACTGGCCAACATCTAGAGCCTTCGTCCGATGACGGCCATCAATCTCCCGGTGCGGCCCAACTCCTTCTTCTCTCGGCGATAGGAGAAGAACAAGTCCGTGCGACAGATCGTGCAAAGCGGAGCCGCGTAGATGCGGTCGGCACGGACTCCTTCGGCCATCATTTGTTCGGCGTTGGCAAGCTGAAGATCGATGCGCGCGCGCCCTTGCGCCGTTCTTTGAAGCAAACGTTCGACCGAGCCGAATTCGTTCTCGAAAGCGGCGATGACCTCAGGACCGACCTCATAGCAGCAAACGCTCGCAGCCGGTCCGATGGCGGCCAGAACATCTGACGGGCGCGTGCCGAAAGCCTGATTCATGCGGCGCAGCGTGTGCGCGACGATGCGGCGCAGCGTGCCGCGCCAACCAGCATGAATGGCGGCCACAGCTTTGGTCCTCTGGTCGGCCAACAGAATTGGGACGCAATCGGCGGTTTTGACTCCGACCAAAACGTGCGGCACATCGGTCGCGAGCGCATCGCACCGATGGCCGTCTTCCGCTGCTGCCCCCGAGTTTTCGACGATGCGGATATCGGTTCCGTGTACCTGCCAGCAGGTGGCCAGCATCCAATCGCCGCCCACGGCGTGCAAGAATCGCCGCCGATTCTCTAAAATGTTCTCGGCTTTGTCGTCGTTGAACCCGGCGAGGTTGAGCGCTCCATGTGGCATCGGGCTGACGCCGCCAAGCCGCGTGGAGAAAGCGTTGACGAAACCAGCGCGCTCGACCGCGTCGCAAACCAAAATCTTAACGCCATCGCGCGTGTGCCACCGGAACCCGGCGGCACAGAGGGCATCATCCGTGATCGTCTCCGTCGGCATAGATATCATCGAAGTCGAACGTGTGCGCCGAGCCCTGCAAAGGACGCCGCGCTTTGCTGAGCGCGTCTTCACGCCGGGCGAAAGAGCCTACTGCGACGGGCGAGGCAACGCGCTCGCGCAACATTATGCCGCACGTTTCGCTGCTAAAGAAGCGGCCTTTAAAGCTCTCGGCACGGGCTGGACCGGACCGCTCGGCTGGCACGACGTTGAAGTTGCGCGCGACGAAAAGGGGAAGCCCCTCTTGCTCTTTCACGGACACGCTCGCACGCTGCTTGAAGCATGTGGGGCCGACGCCGCGCATCTCTCGCTTTCGCACACAGCGCAACATGCTGTTGCCGTCGTAATCTTGGAAAGAACCTGACCGCTCCTGAACGGTTGACGCTCACACTACACACACCTTCTCTTCGTAATCCCAGAAAGAGTCTGACCGCGCTTGGGCGATCGAATTCAAGCCACGCAGTCTCAAAAGATTTTCAATGCGGCTAAAGCGAATGAGCCGAGGGACAGA
The DNA here is from genome assembly GCF_040289685.1 of Pyrinomonas sp. Classification (NCBI taxonomy): domain Bacteria; kingdom Pseudomonadati; phylum Acidobacteriota; class Blastocatellia; order Blastocatellales; family Pyrinomonadaceae; genus Pyrinomonas; species Pyrinomonas sp. The sequence continues at coordinate 25,778 of NZ_PSLQ01000021.1, read as the reverse complement.
ACGATGTGCACGGGTTGTTCCGCTCCAAGAAGAGCATTTCCAATGCAGCTAGAACAAATTTGGTCTGCCGCGAACGCCGAAATTGACTGGTTTACAGCCGCAGAGTCGTCATCATCTGCGCCGAAAACGGTGGTCTGCCGCGAACGCCGAAATTGACTGGTTTACAGGGGATGAAAGACGTGCGTCCGAGGGGTCTGTTCAATCTCCAGCCGTTTCAGCTTCGCGTGAATGAAACCAGCGCCACAAGATGCTTCTGCTCTCTTCCGCTGGCGGACTGATCAACCGCCTTATCTCGTCGAGCGATTCTCGTGCTGCTTGCGCGCCAGCTTCGATCAACTCATCGGCTCGCGTCATCTCGTCCCAACGAATGTGACCGACGGCGGGTTTGATGATGACGTCGGCTTGCGCCAGTTGATGCGAAGTCGCAATACGTTGCACACAGAGCATGGCTTGCAGCAGCACGCCGATGGCCGATTGCGGCGCGCCCATGAATTTCGCGCCTTCGGCATTGACATCGACAGCGATCACCACCTCGGCGCCGAGTTCGCGCGTTGCCGTGACGGGCACGTTGGCGACAAGGCCACCATCAACAAGCTGTCGCCCCTGACTATCCGTCACAGGCACGTACCAACCGGGCAAGGTGCAACTGGCGCGAATGGCGAAGGCTAGATCACCTTGGTCGCGCAAGATGACGGGCGCGCCCGTCTGCAAATCTGTGGCGACGGCGGCGAAAGGAATGCGCAAATGTTCGAACCTCGTCACGGGAAAGCGTTGCCGGATCATCCGTTCGAGCCGTTCGTTGGACTGAATGCCGAGCCGCGAAAAGGCAACGCGCCCAACATCGCGCCAACGCAGGCGACGCCCGATCTCTTCGATCTCGTCGAGCGACATGCCCGCGGCGAAAGCGCCTGCGACGATGGCGCCTGCTGATGTGCCCGCAATGCAGTCAATGGGCACGTTGTTGGCCGCTAACACCTTCAGCACGCCAACGTGAGCGATGCCGCGCGCTGCGCCACCAGAAAGGGCGAGGCCGACGCGTGGTCTCCTCCTATTCCTATCCGATCTTCGCCACATTACCTCTCGAATTTGACGAACGACGTGAATGATCGGGATGCCTGAACACATCCTCCAGCACCGCTACCCGAACAGAAGATGCAGGGAAAACAATCATGCGCGAGCTTCTCACTTCCCGACTTCACTCAACTGACTCCAACCGAGCCGCTACCGCTTGACCGACGATCAATCTCTCGTCACGCTTCGGTTGCTCGTTGGCAGCGAACGATGCCAGCAACCGAGTTTACGCACAGCTATTTCGAGGGTTCGAGAGAGGCTACTTGCGACGGCGCGCTGCTCTTCGCGGTGGCGATTGGTACGCCTGCGGCGAAGCGAGCATAGCCTGTATGCCTTCCGCCACCCGTCGAACCACATAGTCGACGGTCGCCCGCGGCACTTCTAGGCGACCGAACACCTCTTTGCCGGATGCCGAAACCTGCATTTGGCCGACGAGATCTTTCAACATCTGTCCGACCTCGTTCTTCGGGTTGTACTGAGCTGCAAGTCTCTTCAGGTTCGACATCACATCGGCGAACTTCGTGGCCTGTTCTTCGGCGGATTTGGGCGTAAGCCTCAGCGCGCAGCTAGCGTCGCCGGACCGCATCATCTCGAGCGGTTCACAGCGCTGCTCGGATTCGCTGGGCGCGCTTCTTGTTCTGCGGCGTTGACCGCCTTTCCCACAGCCTCTCGGTCGAATTCGGGAACGAGGATGACGACATCGGCGCGCGCTCGCGCTTGATCCAAGAACTCATTCATCTGCGCCGCCACCTTGTCCTCCATCAAGTCACGCTCGATTTCGTTGCGAACTTCTTCCAACGTCGGAACGACGAGCCCGGGTCGAAGGCGACGAAAACGGGGCACGTAAACGTCGCGGTAGTAACTCGCCACCTCTTCAGGGGTGACCACCGTGAACGAACGGAAACGGAAATCCAAGTATTTTTCGATCTCCAGACGCTGACGCATGATCTGCCGCAATCTATCGGCCGTTAACCCGACCAGTTCAAGCCGTCGGCGGAATTCCGCTTCCGACGGAAACCGTTTGATCAGTTCCGCAACGGCGTTGTTGATCTCTTCGTCAGATGGCGAGATCGTCGGCAGCCGTTCGGCCTCTTGCGCGATCAAACGTTGATCGATGACCAGTTGCAACGCGCTTTGCAAAGCTTCCGGACGCAGGCCTTCGATCGGCGTGTTCGGTTGCAGCGCGAGTTGCCAGATGAGATCGGAGTAAGTGATGAGTTCGCGTCCGTTGATGCTCGCGACCATTTTATCCGTGACGACCTGCGCGTAAAGCGATGAGCCGAAGAGCACGCTGAGCGCGAACGAGGCGACTCGTTTTCGCCACCCAAGCGCGCAAGGGCGCGGCGTTTCGGACCGAAGCATGTCGTCATCGCCCGTCGTCGCCGAAACACAAGCGATGAGAGCCGAGAGCGCCTTCGACCTCATCTTTCTCGGAGCGGGCGCGGTCGCCGCGAGTGGCGTCTCGTTCCTTGTAGGGCGAAGGTTTGCGACTCCCCTGTTCATCACCGACTCTCTCCTTACTAGAAAGATCTTCCGAAACGTATCTGAAAGCGCGCTCGCGGTAGGCTGATGATCGCATCCGGAGCGCCGATCTGCGGGATGTTGAAGCGCGGCGGATTGAGCAAGTAACCGAAATCGACGCCTAGCGGCCCGAGGGGCGTGCCGGCACTGAAACCGACGCCGATGGTATGCGTCCAAGCGGCTTGTGCGTTGCGATCGAGCCCCGGGATACTGCCGAACAGATCGCGCACGCGCGCAAAGACGTTTCCGCCGTCGTAGAAAGGGATGATCTGCAGGTTGCGCGCCAACGGAATGCGCGCTTCCAGATTCACGATCGCCAGCGCGTTGCCGCCGATCGGCACGGTGAAGGGATTGACCGCTACGAGTTTGCCGTTGCGATCGCGCAATTGGCCGCAATTGGCTGGAATCGGCGTGAGCAAGTAACAGGTCGGGACAACGACTCGCGGACCAGCTTCTTCGAAGCCGAAACCGCGCAGCGTGGTCGCGCCGCCGGCGAAGAAGCGTTCGCTGATCGGCAGACGTCGATCAGCCTCATCGATCACACCATTGCCGTTGCGATCGCGCAAGTTGAACAGATCGGCCATGCCGAACGTGAAACCGCCGGCCAGCACCACTCGCCCAAATTTTCGATACCGACGGTAAGTTGATTCGAAACGATTGAAAGAGATGTTGCCGCCAAGCGCGCTAAGCGCCAACGAGTAGTTGAGCGTCAGGTATTCGCCGCTCGTCGCATCGACGCGACTGTTGCGCGTATCGCGAGCGAAATCGACGGCAAAGCGCGAGATGCGCACGGCGCGATCCGGACGCAACAGGTCCGAGATCAACAGGCTACCGATGTTGTAAAGCCGCACATCTTCGTAACTGTAACGCAGGACGAGCGTGTTCCGGCGCGCGATCTCTTCCGGGACGCCGGCGCGCACGCCGCCGAAATCGCGGCGCGTCTCGACGTTGAACGTGAAGCGGTTGATGCTCGGTTCGCCGGTGCGCGCCGATGGATCCTCACAAAGGACCGGACGCCCTTCGTTATCGAAGCACTGCACGATGCCACCGCTGCCGCGATCGATGGTCGAGCGGAAAAAGCGCGTCACGCTCGCGTCGCGCTGGTATTGCAGCGAGACGGTCAGCGGCGCGAACAACCGCTCGCTGTAGCGCCGCAAGCGCGGGTTGAAGTAGTCGAGGCGCACGAGCTGGCGCCGCTGGCTGGCGCGCACGCGCAGCGCCCCCTGCTGCAATCTTCCGAAAAGGTTGTTGTGTTGTATTTCGAAGAGTCCGAGCGGACCATTGTCGGTCGAATACCCGAAGCCGTAATCGAGCACGCGCGGTTGTCGTTCTTCGAGATCGATGATCACGTCGCGTTGGCGAAATCCGGCCTTGTTCTCGCCCGTCGGTTCCGTCCGCACGATCACTTGGCGAAAAGCATCCGTGGCGAAGAGCGCGCGCTCGGCGGCAGCCAGATCATCGGCGCGCAGCACCGCGCCTTCGCGCAGCGGGATCACTTCGAGGATCGCGTCGCGCCGCGTGCGCACGTTGCCGTTGATGAAGATGCGCCCGGTGTAAATTTTGTCCCCTTCGGCGACGCTATAGATCAAACGCACGCGCTCGTCACCATTGGAGTTCAAACGCGGCAGTTCGACCACGTCCAAACGCACGTCTGCATCCAAGTAACCGTGACGCCCGTAAAACGCCTGCAAAGCGTCGGCGTCGGCCCGCGCTTGCAAACGCGAGTACGGGCCGCCGACGACGGTGCGCATCTGGCGCGCCAGTTGTTCACGAGTGAAGACGGTGTTACCGCGAAACTCCACGTCAGCGACGCGCGTCAACGGTCCTTCCGTGACGACGAACGTGATGATCAAACTCTCGCCATCGAGCGAGACGCCTTGTCGGACTTCGACTTCCGCCTTTCGATAACCAAGATCGCTCAAGCGCGAGCGGATCAAGCGCCGATCCTGTTCCAGATCGTCGAGACTGGTGTACCCCCGTCCATAACCCAAAAACGGGATGATGCCGAGAACGGTCGCTTCCTGCGACCGGAGTTGATCGCGCAGTTCCTCGACGCGAAGCTTGTCGGTTCCCTCGATGCGTATCTCGCGCAATCGGAATCTCCGTCCGAGCGTCGCTTCGTAGCTGATGTTGACCGTGCGTCCGTTGAGCTCCTCTGAATCGAGCACCTCGCACGTCTCAGGCGCACCGTTGGTCACGCCGTTGAGCGGCGGCGTCACGCTACATCGCGCGACGACTTCGGCGAAGAAGTAGCCCTCTTGTTGCAGCCTGTTCTCCAGACGACGCGCGCCCTCTTCAATGGCCGAATATTCGATCGTGCCTTCGCGCAGGACGGGAAGTAGTTCCCGGCGGCGCTTTTCGCTGAGATCGTAACCGCGAAGTTCGACGTTGACGCGTGGGCCGACTTTGCCCGTCAAAGTGATGGTCACCTTGTTGCGCGCTGAATCGAGAACGACGCGCGGTTCATCGAGCGTCGGCGCGAGATAACCGGCGGCGACGATCGCCCGGCGCACGCGGTTGAGATCACGTCCGAGCGCTTCGCGCGTAAACGGCGCTCCAGGTTGCAACCGCAGTTCCTGCGCCAAGCGCGCATCGTTGAATCCGCTGATGTCGATGTTGAAGGCTTCGACGGTGGCTTGCTCGCCCGGCGTGACACGAAAGATGACGGTCGCCCGCAGCCCGCTCGGATCAAGGCGCTGCGCATATTCGACCGTTGCGCGGAAGAATCCGCGATCGCGCAAGTAAACTTGAATCAGATCGGCGTTGGTGCGAAGGGTTTGCTCTGAAAGGCGTGCCTCCGGTTCGAAGACGTTCAAACGCGCGCGCAACTCATCTTCGGAGATGGGCGTTCCGGGCGACGCGTTGATCTCGATGCGCACTTCGCCGATGCGCGGTTGCGGACGGACGATGAAACGTAAACCGACGCTGCCGTTCGGCTCCTCGACGACCTCGACGCGCGCGTTGGCGACGCGTCCGGAGTCGAACAGCGCCTGCAGCGCTTCGCGTATGCGCGCAGCGGAATAGCTGCTCCCTGAAGCGATGCCGGTTAAATTGCGAAGCTCGTTCTGGACAACCTCGTTGGCTGGCGCCCCTTCGAGCAGAACTCGCACGGCGGAGATGGGACGTCCTTCGTACCGCCCGATCATTTGCGCCCAAAGCGCGGACGGAACGAGACACGCGAACACGCACGCCAATTTGAAGATCGCTTTAACCAACCCTGATCTTGTGCCCACCATGAACGGCACGCCGTGATCCGATGTTTTCGCAAGCGACGGGAAGATCATCTCTGCCCGAGACGCCGAGATGACATTTGCCTCGTGCCTTTCACGGAGCACGCCCGCAAAGGTCTCACTCTCATCATACTCACGCCATTCGCTTCGCTAAACAAGGCGTCAACGCGCCCGAAATTTGGGTCTTTGTCTTCAGCCTCGCGCCACCTTCGCGCGGAGGCTTGAGTCAGAAACGTTTTCTGAATCTGATCTCGAAGCTGAAGTTGTTGTTGCGCGACGACGCGATGTTACCCTCCGTCCCTTGCGTGTATTGCGCGACGAACGAGAGCCGATCCGAAACGCGATATTCGACGATCACCACTTGATTCTGTTCGGCGGTCAAGTTGGTCGAATAAGTCACCGACAGGTTGCGGTTGATCTGACGTCCGACCGTCAGCCGCGCCGTGGGGGTAGCGCCCCCGCGTCCGACGATGAGCGGGTCGATCTCGAAACGGTTCAAGCCGAACAACCGGTCCGTGGCGCGCTGCGCTCGCGCGTTGATGAGCGCATCGGTCAGCAAGCTCGCTGCCGTGCCCAAGCCGGTTTGCGAAAGGGTCGAAAGCGACCGTTCGTCGGTCGCCAAACTCCCGGTCGTAATCAACGACACGACATCAGCTTGCGGAAGCGCCGGTTCGGAGCGCACCGTGGCCTGCAACCCCGATGAAAGCGGACCGTTGAGATTGACGATGACGCGGTAGCCGCGGATTTCCGTCTCCGCTTGAATGTTCAGGAGCGGATCGCTCGTGCGCGGCAACAGATCGACGCTGGCGCGCACGATGTCGTAACGATCGTTGCGGAAGTTGAGCGTGCCGCGCGTTGCAGTGATCCTCCCTGAAACGACCGGATCTTCGAGCGAACCGCGAATCAGCAACGAGACTGACCCGATGACATCAGCTAAATTGTTGCGCACGACGAGCGCATCGCGCCCTTCCACACGCAGGTCCAATTGCGTCGTCGCGCCGAGCGCGCCGCCACCTTCAGTCAAACTCGGCTCACGTCGGCGATTGATCAGATCCGCAAGTTCTATATCACGGCGGTATTCGGCACGCCGCAAGTTGATCGTGCCGGAGATGATTTGCGCTTCGGTGGAACCTTGCACGATCAACTCGCCGTCCGCCGTCGAACGAAACCCTTCCGGGAAAGGCACGCTCACATCCTCGGCGCGCACGGTGAAGCGAAATTGGGTCGGCACGCCGAGCAGCGCGCCGCCGAGCACGGCAAGGCGTCCACCGCCCAAACGCCCCGTCAGCGTTTCGATCTGCGCTTGGTTCGAGGTGAAACGCACCGTGCCGTTGATGCTCGAAACGGTCAAACGTTCGCCGGCAAGCAAAGTGGAAAACGAAGCGCCGACCACTTGCGCCGTTCCCGTCAAGCGCGGATCAGCATAGGTTCCGTTGACGCGCAGTTGCACGCGAGCCAACCCACCGAAAAAGATGTTTGGTGACAAACCGTTGAAAAGACGCAGGTTCATCTCTCCGTTGGCGACGAATTGCTGCCTGCCTTCAGGACCAATAGCCAACATGCCGCCCATGATGATGTTCGTTCCCGGACCAGCAAAGCGCGTCTCATCAATGGCCAACTCTTGCGGCGAGAATTGGACCGAAAGCGGAGCCGTGGCAGCGATCTGCGTATCGCCGATGATGATCGCCAGTTGCGACAATTCCGCTGTCCCGCGTAAAGCTTGAATGCCGAAACCAGTCTCGCCGTAGAGCGGACCGCTTGCGCGAATCCTTCCGCTGATGCGCCCCGTGAGGCGGATTCCGGCATCGGGAACCAGCGCAGCGAGGAGCGGGCCGAGATCGGCATCAGTCAGCGTCGTTTCGACGCTTGCTGGAAGCTCTTCTTCATTCAAGCTGATGCGCGCCGTGATCGTTTGCGGTTGACCGAAAAGCCCTGTGGTCAATTCAAGCGTGAGCTGTCCGCCGTCGGTGCGCCCGATGAGCGAAAGATCGCCTGCCGGACGCCCGTTGATGGTGACGCCGCGCCCTTTGCCATCAATCGTCACTCGGTAGGTGCGCGGATCGGAGAGCGAACCCGCAGCCGCAGCCGTGAAATCCAACGCCCCTTCCACCGGCAGATCCCTTCCAACCAACGTCTCGACCAAGCCGAAAGGCACGCTGCTGCCCTCTGCGCGCAGATCGAACTGCGCGTCGGTCCACGAACCAGCGCCCAACGCGACGCGCCCATTGGCGCTCAACCGTCCCGTTTCAAACTGCGCGTCGAGCTGTGCGATCTCAATCTCTTTGCCATTGAACGCGAGCTTCGCCTTCAACGCGCGTAGGACTTCATCGCGAATGCGTCCCGGGCCGAGTTCAAGATCCGCTTCGCCGCGCATCGCGTTCGGGAAACCCTCGACCACGACGCGCCCTGAGGCTTTGCCGAGCTGGGCCAGTTCGTCCCGTTGGCTCTCGCTCAGGCCCGGAATGGCTGCGGCGAGTGCAGATGCATTGGCCCGTTCGAGCGAGGCATCCAGCCGCGCGTTGTTTTCCCCCTCACGCGGGATGACCAAAGAGAAAGAGATGTGCCCACCATCGCGTTCAGTCAAACGCCCATCCGCAACGCGCAGCTCCGTCGGCGTCCGTTCGAACTTTGCGCGCAGCGTTCCGACATCGCGTCCGTTGAGCACGAAAGGATCGAGCGTTGCTTGTCCGCTGAGCGATGGGTCGCGCAATGGACCGCGCAGCGATCCATCGAAGGCGAACCGCCCCGTCAACTCGACGCCATAGTTTGATAATCCATCGGCCAATTGCGGTATGAGCCCCGTCGAGACGACCAAACGTTCAAATTCGCCGGCGTTCTCCGAATTGATCGCCAATCGAAGGTCGGAATCGCGCTCTAACCCAAACCTTCCCGTCGCTTCAAAACGCGTCGTGCCGGCACGAAGGTCGACTCGTTCGATGTTGAAAAGCCCACGATCGGCACTGAGCGCGATTTCGCCGTCCACCGGCGTCGCGCCGCTTTCTCCCGTGGCGTTCAAACGCGCACGCACGGTTCCGGAGGCCGTCTCAAAATCGGTGCCGACCAGGGTGAGATCGACTCTGCCAGTGGCCCGACTGGCGATGGGTGCAGCACGCCCCGAAAGTAAGGCGAGCAGCCCGCCCACATCGAGTCCGGCGAACTCGGCTTGCACGCGCGATGGCGTGCCACGCCCCGTTCCGACGACGAGTTGGCCGCTGGCGCGCCCATCGAATAGTTCGGCTTGGAGATCGCGAAGCTGAATCTGGCCGTTGGAAGCGATCACGTTGCCGGAAGCTTTGCCAAGCTTGATCTCACCCAAGACGCCGCCGCCTAGACTCAAATCAGCGCTTGCACGATAGCGCCCCTGCGCGTCGACGACGAAACGTGGATTAGCGAGACGAACGCCTTCGACGCGCCCGTCCTCAAGCGTTACCGTGCCGACATCAACATCGCCGCTTTGCCCTTCGACGCGCCCGTTGATGATCGCCAAACGAACGCCAGCGATGTTCAAACTGCCCGTGCGCGCTCCGGCAGCGGCAAGTGACCCAACGCGCAAACGCTCCGCGGTGACGAACGCCCCATCATCCCGTTGCGTGAAGACGACGCCGTCGGCAGCAACAGCGTTGACCCTCGTGTTCGGCGCGGAGACGGCTGCCGCACCGAGGCGCGAAGCCGCGACGTTCACACGCCCATCGGCAACGCGCAAGGTCACGCCGTTTACACCGATTCCTGACACGCGGGCGGAAGAGAAGTTCAACTGCGCGGCGCTGCCTTGTGAAGCGGCAGCGCTGAAGAGATTTTCGCGCAATTCAGCGCGCACATCTCGAAAGATGAGGTCAATGACGGAAAGCGCGCCCGAGCGTAAAGCGGCGGTCCGCAAGTCTCCGAGCCAACGAAAATCGGTCCCCGTGCCCATCAGGTTGCCGACGAGCTGGACCATGTTCAAACGAAACGATCCGGCATTGAGCAGATCGGCGACGGCGCGCGCTCGCGCCTCATAGCTTGCCCCTCGTCCCGAAGCCTGCGCCGCGATGTTTAGTCCTTGCAAACGCACGCCGTCGATGGCCGCGCCGTCGGCGACGAGTTGTCCTTCGAGGCGGTAGTTCGTCCCTTCGCCTTGAATGCGTCCGTTGAACGAGCCCGCACCACGCAGCGCGATCTCTGGGCCGAAGAGATCGGAAAGACGCGTCAAATCGACCGTGGAGACGAGATCAAGGCGGTAACGCGCCGCGCGCCAATCTTCAACTACGCCCGTTGCGCGCGCTTCCGCTACGGGCGAGCGCAAGATGAGCTCATCGATGCGCGCGCTCGTTTGATTGACCGATCCGCGCGCCTCAAGCGCGATCCCTTGAATCTGCTGTCCATCGAAACTGAAGCTCGCATTCGAAAAAGCGAGCGTGAACAGATTAGCCCAACCGGCGGCTGGAGCCTGCGGATTTTCCGGTTCGAGCGTTAATCGAAGATCACGCGCGTCACCAGCCAATTCATGACGTGCATCGCCGTAATGGACCACCGAATCGCGCACGCCGATGCGCGCTGTCGAGTAAGAGAAGAGGATGCGCCGATTCGGTTCCGGCGGCGGCAGTCTCAACCCATCGAAGTTCGATCCCCCTTGTTCATCGAAGGTTACCCATAGCTCCAAGCCTTCGACTTCGAGCGTTTCAAGATTGATGTTGCGCTGGAGCTTGAGCGCGAAGAGATCTTCGATGCGAACGCGCGCCGTGATGCGCCGCACGCGACCGATCAACGCCCCATTCGTCGCATTGCGCAGAACGAGGTTGCGGATCTGCGCCGTGCGCGGACCGAGCTGGAAGCGAAAGCCCTCGATCTCGGCGCGGATATTGTAATTGCTGAGCGTATTGACGATCTGATCGGCGATGAGCGCATCGAGCCGTCCGCTGCGGTAGAAGAAGACGACGGCCAATAGCGCGATCATCGCGCCGCTGATCGTGATGATCAGCGCGCGCCACGCTGCGCGGCGCGTCACCAGCGGGCGCCATCTTCTCTGGCGGACGGCTCGACCATCGGATCGATCGGCTGCGTTCTGCCGCTCGTCGCGTTCGTCCGTAGGCATAAAACACTACCCATTCGGTCTCTGATACACTACTTTCCGACCGCGCAAAGCGCAAGCGGAAGATCGGTTTTCGTCGGGGCTTACGATCGGGGGAGAGGGGGCGGATCATCAACCGTCGGTGGTCGCGACCGGTTCCGCCTTCCGTTCAGCATCGAGCGGCACGTGGCCGACGATCTCCAACTCGAACCCTTCGAGCGCCGATAGCTGCGGCGGATGGTTCGTCACCAAGAGAATGCGTCGCAAGCCGAGTTCGTGCAAAATTTGCGCGCCGACGCCGTAGTTGCGATCGAGGCCGTAGCCGGTCTCGACACTCGCTTCCTCGAACGAGATGCCGCGCTCCTGCATTACGGCGTAGGTTCGCAGTTGATGAATCAGATCAAGCCCGTGTTCGCGCTGCTTCAAGTAGAGCACTACGCCGCGTCCGGCAGCCGCGATCATCTGCAATGCCGTGCGGAGCTGTCTTCCCGTGTCGTTCAACAGCGAGCCGAAGACGTCGCCCGCGACGTTCTCCGTGTGGACGCGCACGAGCACCGGTTCGGTTGTCCGCACTTGACCCATCACCAGCGCCAGATGCACGTCGCCGTTGATGACGTTCTCGAAGGCGATGGCGCGAAACGTGCCGTATGCGGTCGGGATATCAGTCTCGACAACGCGCCGCACGAGCACCTCTTTGCTCATCCGGTAGCGAATTAGGTCGGCGACGGAGACGATCTTCAGCTCATGTTCTCGCGCGAACGCTTCGAGCTGCGGAAGGCGCGCCATGGTCCCATCCGGGTTCATGATCTCGCAGATGACGCCTGCCGGATACAACCCAGCGATGCGCGCTAGATCCACGATCGCTTCCGTTTGGCCGGGACGCACCAGCACGCCGCCGCGACGCGCGCGCAACGGGAAAACGTGTCCGGGACGAGCTAGATCCGAAGGCTTGGTCTTCGGATCGACCGCCGTCAGAATGGTCGTCGCGCGATCGGCGGCCGAAATGCCGGTGGACACGCCGCGCCGCGCATCAATCGAGACGGTGAACGCGGTGCCGAAATTAGAGGTGTTGTCTTCGGTTTGCATCGTCAAATGCAGCTCGCGGCAGCGTTCTTCGGTCAAAGCCAAGCAGATCAGACCGCGCGCGTGCGTCGCCATGAAGTTGATGATCTCGGGCGTGACCTTTTCCGCCGCGCACGCTAGATCGCCTTCGTTTTCGCGATCTTCATCATCAACGATGATGATCATGCGACCTTCACGCAGATCCGCCGCGGCATCTTCGATCGAAGCGAAAGGCATAAGAAGTTCTCGTCGAATCGACAGTCCTCTTTTCTCCGAAAAAGATATTAACTCGACTGAGCGCCGCGTCGAAAACGCCGACGCGCGGGGCGGCGCTCGCACCGACGTCGCGCTTTATCTTTCCAGCGCCTCGTCACGAAAGCGCAACCCTTTCGCGACCGCGCGTCAACATTCGCTCGACGTATTTGGCGATCACATCCGCTTCCAAATTGACTTCATCACCGGGGCGCAGGTACTGCAGGTTGGTCGCCTCCCACGTTTTTGGGATGATGGCCACGTCGAAATGTTCGTCCGCGAGCGCCGCGATGGTCAAACTGATCCCTTCAACGGCGATCGAACCTTTGAAGACCAAGTAGCGCCCAAGCTCTGGCGGGTAGCAGATCCGCACCGTCCATGATTCGCCGTGACCTTGAACGTCGAGCAGGCGCCCGCGACCATCGACGTGCCCTTGCACGATATGTCCGCCGAGCCGCGTCGAGAGCGTCAACGCGCGTTCGAGATTGACGCGCGATCCGACCTGTAATCGGCCCAACGTAGTGCGCTGCAGCGTCTCGCGTGAGCAATCGGCGGCGAAGGAGTCCGAACCGATCGCGCGCGCCGTCAAACAGACGCCGCTGACGCAAATCGAATCTCCCTCGCGCAGATCCTCCAACACTGCCTGCGCTTCGATGACGAGCCGCCCGTCTTCTCCGCGCCGCTCGAAGCTGCGCACCGTGCCGACTTCTTCCACTATGCCGGTGAACATCCTCGCCACAACCTTCTTTGCCAAACTGAATTCATCGCCGCTCAGCGAAGCTCGGTCAGTCCCCGCTCGCGTGCAACTTCCATCATACGTTGAAAGACATCCTCGATGGAAAGCTCCGTCGTATCGATGACCACGGCATCTTTGGCGATGCGCAGCGGCGAATCGTCCCGTGTTGAATCGCGTTCGTCGCGCAGGTTGACCTCGCGCAAAACGTCATCAAAGGTGCGATCCTGCATGCGCGCGCGCTCCTCTTCATAGCGTCGCTGCGCTCGTTCTTCGGGCGTCGCCGTCAGGAAGAACTTGAGATCGGCCTGCGGAAAGACCACTGTTCCCGTGTCGCGTCCATCGAGCACAACGCCGCCGTGCGCGCCCATGTCGCGCTGCCGACGCACCATCTCACGCCGCACTTCGGGAATGGCCGAAACGACCGACGCCAGATGCGAAACGCGCTCCGAGCGGATCTCCTGCGAAACGTCTTCGCCATCGAGCATGACGCGCAGGTCGTTGGGATCGCCAGCCAGTTCAATGCGCGCGCGCCTTGCGATCTCGGCCACCGTTTGACGGTCGTTCGCATTCGCCCCGGCGCGGAGCACGGCCAAAGCCACGGCGCGATACATCGCGCCCGTGTCGATGTAAAGGAGGTTCAAAGCGCGCGCCAGCATCCTTCCCAGAGTTGATTTTCCAGCGCCGGATGGGCCATCAATGGTGATGATCGGGGCTCTTTTGCTCATAACTTGAATGTTCAATCGAGCGCTCGCTTGAAAGCGATGATCGCCCTTTCAATATCCTCGCGAGATATGTCGTAGTGCGTGACGAAGCGTATCTGTTGATCGAAGCTCGAGGCGAGCACACCGCGTTCGCGCAGCCGCGCGCAGATCGCCTCCGCGCCCTTTCTCGTCTCCGACACGTCGCAAATGACGATATTGGTCGCGACGCGCGTTGGATCAAGGCGCACCCCGCGCATCTGCGCAAGCGCTTCGGCCAAGCGACGCGCCTTCAGGTGATCTTCGTAAAGGCGCGGCGGACTCTCCTCCAGCGCGACGAGCGCCGCTGCGGCCAGCACGCCGGCTTGTCGCATTCCACCGCCCAAGAGCTTGCGCACGGCACGCGCCTCGCGGATGAATTCCTTGGTTCCGAGCAACATCGAACCGACCGGCGCGCCAAGTCCTTTCGACAAGCAGAACATCACCGAATCGGCTGGTCCAGCCAGCGCCGCCACCCGCTCATCGAGCGCGACGGCAGCGTTGAAAATGCGCGCGCCGTCAAGGTGCACCGGAAGGCCGAGCGCGTGCGCGCGATGGCAAACCTCTTCCATCTGCGCGCGCGCCATCACCGTCCCGCCCGCCAGATTGTGCGTGTTCTCAAGCGCGATGAGGCGCGTTGGGGCCAAGTAGTAAGGACCGCCGACATGCAACGCCGCAGCGATCTCGTCCCACGTGAGCTGCCCGCTTCCGTCACGGCTACGCACCGGACGCGCCAACGCGCCCGAGATGACGGCCATGGCGGCCATCTCGTAGTTGAAGATGTGACCGCGCTCTTCGATAATCACCTCGCTTCCCGGCCTCGTGTGAAGTTTGATGGCGATTTGATTGCCCATGGAACCAGTCGGCACGAAAAGAGCGGCTTCTTTTTCGAAGATCTCCGCGGCGCGCTCTTCGAGCCGATTCACGGTCGGATCTTCGCCGTAAACATCATCGCCGACTTCGGCCTCGGCCATCGCGCGCCGCATCGTCGGCGTCGGGCGCGTCACCGTGTCACTACGTAGATCGATCATCGCTGCGCGCCTCCAGAAAGCTTGCTCCGCAGGTGCTCAATGTAGTCGCCGCTTGCGATCAACTCGGCGTTTCGCAGATCGCCATTGTAAACGTAGATCCAACACGGCACTTTGCGCCCATCGTCGAGCGCGGCCACCGTCTCGCTTCGCAAAAAGAGGCTGCCCCGTTCATCCGACGGATGATAACCTTCGTACGCATCGAGCGCTGCCAACGTCTGCTCGTCGGTCAATTCGTAGATTTGCCCGCAAACTTCCGTCGCTGACTCTTCGTCAATCGCTGCGCCCGGATAATGGCCTAGGTCATACAACCTGCCGCGAACGCGCGCTGGGCCAAACAACCGTTGTCGGCGCAGCAACTCGGCGACTGCACCACGAGCGCACTCGGATCGCAGCGTACCGTAAACGAAAAGGTAACCGAGCATCTTCATCTTCGGTGGCAAAGCGCACGTGCGCCACGCGCTCGAACTAAACCGCGTCAGATCAGCGCGACGAAAACCTCGTTTGATAAGACAGCGCCCTTGCTGGTCAAACGCAACCGATCGCCTTCGAGTTCGATTAAACCGGCGTCGCGCAACCGCGCGATCTCCGCCGCGCGATCGCGCAGCACGTTGCGCCCGAAGCGCGCGGCGTAAGTCTTCAAATCGAAGCCGTTCATCAGACGCAAGCCGAGAAAGAGCGTCTCGGCGCGCGCCGCTTCCTCGTCCAACTCCACCGTTTCAACCACCGCTCGCCCCTCTTCTTCTATCATTCGCACGTAGCGCTCTGCGGCGCGTTCGTTAGCCCACCTCCGTCTTTTTCCGTCGAAAGAATGGGCCGCGCAACCGAATCCGTAAACGGGCGCGCCGGTCCAGTATTTCATATTGTGGCGCGCGCGATGTCCGGGCAAGCAGAAGTTCGATATCTCGTAATGCTCGTAACCCGCCTCCTCCAGCCGCTCGATCATGACGGCATACATCTGCGCCGCCAAATCTTCGTCCGGCGCGGGCACCGTGCCGCGCAAGATCTGCCGCGCGAGCGGGGTACGCTCGTGCACCTCCAGCAGGTAGAGAGACATGTGTTCGGGCCGCAATTCGATGGCGCAATCGAGATTGCGTTGCCACACAGCGAGCGTCTGTCTGGGCAATCCGGCGATCAGATCGAGGTTGATCTCGGCGAATCCGGTGGCCCTCAAATCGGCGACGAGAGCGATCGTATCCGCCGCCTTGTGTGCGCGTTTCAAGCGCGCCAGCTCTTCATCGTCGAATGTCTGTGCGCCGACGCTCGCGCGGTTAATGCCGAGCTGTCGGTAAGCGCAGAGGCGGTTGCGGTCTGCCGTCGCCGGGTCGATCTCCATGGTCACTTCCGCATCGGCGAGCAAGCGAAACCGCGCCCGCACTGCGGCGATCAACCGTCCGATCTGCCTCGGGTCGAGCGTGCTCGGCGTGCCGCCGCCGAAATACAGGCTGTCGATTTCACGCGGCACATCGAGCGGGAAGGATTCGATTTCGCGCACGACGGCGCGCACGTACCGCTCGGCGAAGTCGCATCGGTAGCGCGTTGTCGCAAAATCGCAGTACGAACAGCGCGCGACGCAAAACGGAATGTGTAAGTAGACTCCGGCCCGCCCCATCAAAGGGCGATTGTATCACTGCCTCGCCGCCTGAACCGAGAGCCGACAGCGCAGCTGGATCGCTCATGAAGCGTAAAGGGCTGAACCGGGCGTCGCTTGAAGCGAGAGTTTCGCTGATCGCGACCGTTCGCGCCGGTTGATCGGCGTTCGAATCATCTCTGTAAAGTCACAGCCACAGCCTTTCGGCGCAGCGCTTGAAGCCTCGTTAATGCACGCGGAAAGCAGCTCATCGCGCTGCGCCCGGGGACGGTTCCAACCGCTTCAGACTCCCTTCGCCGCTGATCGTGCGGCTCATCTGCCGCGCGACTCGTTCAGCTTCAGCCATCACGCGCAGCAGATTTTCGCCCAGGATCTTGCGCACATCACGCTCGCTGTAACCACGCCGCAACAGTTCGTACGTAATGTTCGGCAAACGCGAAATGTCCTCCATGCCGACCGGGAGCGTGGGCACGCCGTCGAAATCCGAACCGAGACCAACGTGATCCACTCCGGCGACCTTTGCGATATGGTCGATATGATCGATCAGCACTGAAAGGGGCGTCGGCGGAAGCGGATTGGCGGCGTAGAGCTTGCGCGTCTCTTCTTCCAACCTTTTCGGATCGTCTTTGTATTTTTCGCGCAGCGCGTCTAGTTGCGGCTTCAACCGTGCCTCGCGCTCCCTAGAAGCGTTGAGCGCCTTCTGGTCGATGAAGACCGGGTAGAAATTGACCATCACGACGCCGCCGTTTTTGGCGATGCGTCGCAAGATATCGTCCGGGATGTTACGCGGGTGATTGGCCAAAGCACGCGCTGAAGAGTGCGAGGCGATCACGGGTGCGCGCGTGACATCGAGCACATCGTTCATCGTCTTATCTGAGACGTGCGAGATGTCGACGAGCATGCCGAGGCGGTTCATCTCGCGCACCACCTCCTTGCCGAATTCGGACAGCCCATTGTGGCGCGCCGCGTCGCAACAAGCATCGGCCCAATCGTTCGTGTTGTTGTGCGTCAAAGTCATGTAACGCACGCCCAAACGATAGAAACCTCTGAGCGCCATCAAAGAGTTTTCGATGGCGTGCCCGCCTTCGATCCCCATCAGCGCGGCGATCTTCTTCTGCCTCTTGGCGCGGCGAATGTCCTCAGCCGAAGTCGCGAGGATGAGGTCATTCGGGTAGCGTTCCACAGCGCGATAGACCATATCGATCATGTCGAGCGCACGCCGTGCCGATCCGCCCTCGCGCGCAAATCGTCGATCGACGTAGATCGAGAAGAATTGGCCCGTGACCCCGCCCTGTTTCATCCGTTGAAGATCGGTATGATACTTACCGACGGATGTTTGACCGAGATCGTAACCTTCATCCACCATCGGCGTCGTGATGTCGTTGTGGCCGTCCACGACGATGGCCGAGCGGTGAAGCCGAAGCGCTTTCTGCCAAAGTTTTTCGTCGCGCGCTGCGCCATCCGGCATCATCTCCTGCGCGCTGCCGACGTTGCCGAAGAATAAGAAAAGGCTGAGAAGCGTGATGGCCTTTTTCATTTACGTCGCTCCACGAAAGTTTCGATCAAAGCCTCAGTTGAGCATAACCCAACTCTGCCCCTGAAAACCAAGGGTCACGGCCGCTCCCGTTTTCACGCTGGTCGCTTCGGCCAGCGCTGAGCTGCTATGGGTTGATGCCTTTAACCGACCGGACCAGCATTAAAAGATCGGGTAGCGGGCTATCTGAAGATGATGATCGTCTTTGCGACGCCCACGAAAGCGGCGAGCGCCTGATCGTCACATCGCCTCGGTTGGTCGTCTGTGACGCGCAAAAGATAAGACCAACTCCCGCTCGCTTTCGTCCGCGATCGCTTTCGCGCTATCATTTACTTTTTCCCGCACTGCGCAGGGAGAATCTATCAAGCGGTGGTGGCGATGAAACGAATGGCACAAGATGCAATCGTCGTCCGCGGGGCGCGCGTCAACAATTTGAAGAACATCTCCTTTTCCATTCCGATCGAACGCCTGACGGTGGTCACCGGAGTCTCCGGATCGGGCAAATCGTCGTTGGCGTTCGATACCGTCTATGCCGAAGGTCAACGCCGCTACGTCGAGTCGCTTTCAGCCTATGCGCGTCAGTTTCTCGAACGCATGGACAAGCCCGAGGTGGACGAGATCACCGGGATTCCGCCCGCCATCGCCATTCGGCAAAAGAATTCAACGCGCAATCCACGCTCCACCGTCGGGACGCAGACCGAAATCTACGATTACCTGCGCCTTCTCTACGCTCGCGTCGGCATCACTGTGTGTCGCGTCTGCGGGCGCGAAGTGCACCGCGATTCGCCCGAATCGGCAGCCGATGAGACTTTGCGGACGTTGCCTGAAGGAACGCGCTTCTACGTCCTCTTTCCAGCCGATGCTGGCCTTCGCGCTGAAGACGACGACGCGCCATCGCGCCAGCGAGCGAAAGAAACGCTCGGCGCCAACGCAGTGAAAGCTCATGTCATGAGCTTGATGCAACGCGGGTTCACGCGCTTTCGTCGCGGGGCGGAGACGTTCGAGGTGCGCGCGCCAGAAGATTACGCGCTGCCCGACTTCGGCGGCGTCTTCGTCCTCGTCGATCGCCTTGTGGCGCGTCCCGATGTGCGCGCGCGCTTGGTCGATTCGCTCGAAACGTGCTTCCGCGAAGGGCATGGCGCGGCCATCATCGAAACAGTTGAAGCGGAACCGCGCCTGTTGCGTTTCTCCGAACGCTTCGAATGCAAATACGACGGCACGATCTACGCGCACCCCGAACCGCGCCTCTTCAGTTTCAACAACCCCTATGGCGCTTGCCCGACCTGTCAAGGTTTCGGCAACATCATCGGCTTGGACCTCGATCTCGTCATCCCTGATCCGAGCCTGAGCTTGGAAGAAGGCGCTATCGAACCCTGGACCAAGCCGCAGTTCGACTGGGCGAGAGAAGAGCTGCGCCGCTTCTGCCGCGCAGAGAGAATCCCGATGAACGTTCCTTTCAACGAACTGACGCGCGCGCAGCAACGCAACATCATCGAAGGCAAGGGCAAATGGGGCGGCGTGCGCGGTTTCTTCGCTTGGCTGGAGACCAAGAAGTATAAGCTGCACGTGCGCGTCTTTCTCGCCAAATATCGCGGCTATACGCTCTGCCCCGATTGCGGCGGGGGCCGCCTCAGACAAGAAGCGCGCGACGTGCGCGTCGGCGGCAAGACTTTGCCTGATCTTTGCTCCCTCTCGATCAAAGATGCGGCGGCTTTTTTCGACACGCTTGAACTCGATGCCGAACGCGCGGCCATTGCCGAACGACTGCTCGTCGAGATCAGAAGCCGATTGCGTTTTCTCGTCGATGTCGGACTCGAGTACCTCACGCTGGACCGGCTAGCCTCGACCCTTTCCGGCGGTGAAGCCCAACGCATACAACTGGCGACTAGCCTCGGCTCCTCGCTCGTCGGCGCTCTCTATGTGCTCGACGAGCCGTCGATCGGCCTTCACCCGCGCGACGGTCTGCGCCTGATCCGCCTGTTGCAAAACCTGCGCGACATCGGCAACACAGTGCTCGTCGTCGAACACGATCCGGAGATGATCCGCGCCGCCGATCACATCCTCGATATCGGACCGGCGGCTGGCGAACTCGGCGGACAGGTCATCTACGAAGGGAGCTACGAGGGACTGCTGCAACATCCGACCTCTTTGACAGCGCGGTACTTGCGCGGCGATCTGGAGATCAAAGGGGCGAAACAACGCAAACCCGTCGGCAAGCGCAGATTGCAACTTCGCGGCGCGCGCGAGCACAACTTAAAAAACATCGATCTCGACATCCCGCTCGACATGCTCGTCTGCGTCACGGGCGTCTCCGGCTCCGGCAAATCGACGCTGGTCCACGACTGCGTTTACGCTGGCCTGAAAAAACAACGCGGCGAATGGCAAGGGCCGGTGGGTAAGTTTCGGCGACTCGATGGCGGGCAACATCTGGACGATGTCGTCCTCGTCGATCAATCGCCCATCGGACGGACGCCGCGCTCGAATCCAGTGACCTACATCAAAGCCTACGATGCGATCCGCGAGCTTTTCGCCTCCACGCGCGAAGCCCAAGCGCAAGGACTCGATCCGGCTCATTTTTCGTTCAACGTTCCGGGCGGGCGCTGCGACGTGTGCGAGGGCGGCGGCACGGTGACCGTCGAGATGCAATTTCTCGCCGATGTCGAACTGGTCTGCGAAGAATGCAAAGGGATGCGCTTCAAACCGCAGATCCTCGATGTTCGCTATCGCGGGAAGAACATCTACGAGGTCTTGAATATGACCGTGCGCGAGGCGTTGCTCTTCTTCCGCGATGTGCCCAAGGTAACGAATCGCTTGCGGGTGCTCGACGAAGTCGGCCTCGGTTACCTGCGACTCGGTCAATCGGCGACGACGCTCTCCGGCGGCGAAGCGCAGAGAGTGAAGTTGGCCGCGCATCTGGCCAAAAAGACCGGCGCGCGCACGCTCTACATCTTCGACGAGCCGACGACCGGACTACACTTCGATGACATCAACAAGTTGCTGGCCGCTTTCCGCTCGCTCATTGAAGCTGGCGGCTCGCTTCTCGTCATCGAGCACAATCTCGACGTGATCAAGACCGCCGATTACATCATCGACCTCGGGCCCGAAGGTGGAGAGGCAGGCGGGCACGTGGTCGCTTGCGGGACGCCCGAAGAGGTGATGAAAATTGAACGTTCCCATACGGGCCGTTTTCTGCGTGTGCACGTCGGACGCAGCAAACAAGGGTTCTTCGATAGGGGAGGCAAACCGAATGAGCTTGAAAGCACGCATTCTCTCTGATCTGACGGCAGCGATGAAAAACCAGGACGCCTTGCGCACTTCAACCCTGCGCATGGTCAAAGCCGCGCTCACCAATCGGGAGATCGAAAAGGGAGGTGAACTAACCGATGAGGAGATCGTCAAAACGCTCCGCTCTCTGATCAAACAACGTCAAGATGCCGCTGAGCAGTATGATCGCGGCAACCGCCCGGAACTGGCGATCAAGGAACGCGCCGAGATTCAGATCATCGAATCTTATTTACCGCAAGCGGCGACGCCGGAAGAGATCGAGCGGGCCATCGCTGAAGCCATCGCCGAAACCGGCGCCTCGTCCATGCGCGACATGGGCAAGGTGATGAAAGCCGCGCAGGCGCGCCTCGCCGGTCGCAACATCGACGGGCGCACAGTGAGCGAAATGGTCAAGGCGAAACTGAGCCAGTGATCTTTACGACCGATGAGATCGCTCTTCAAGAGACTGGGCCACTGATCTTTTGATAAACTAGATCGTTTTTCAAGTGGACCAGTTTGAAAGGCAGATCGAGCGCCGCCAATGATTCCGTCGCGCCGAGGATGAGATAGCCGCCATCGCGGAGCGCGCGGTGCAACCTCAGCGCCGCGCGCCGGCGGGCGCGTTCGTCGAAGTAGAGTAGGACGTTGCGGCAGAAGACGACATCGAAAGGCCGCTCTGGCTCGATAGCCGTTTCCTCGATCAAATTGGCGACGTTGAACGTCACCATGCGTCGCAGCTCTTCGCGGATCTGCCAGTTGCCCTCTTCCAATCGAACGAAATAGCGCTCTTTTCGCTCCCCCTTCAGCGCGCGAAACGATGAGCGCTCGTAGATGCCGACTTGCGCTCGTCGAATGGCACGGGCCGAAATGTCGCTGCCGACGATCTTCACCCGCCAGTCGTCGAACAAGCCCGCTTCGCGCACGAGCATGGCCAGCGTGTATGCCTCTTCGCCCGTCGAGCACCCGGCGCTCCACAGGTGCAGCGCACACGTGCGCGCGTTCATCCGCGCAAGCTGCGGCAAGATCTCCCAACGAAAGGCTTCCAGCGCCCGCTCTTCACGAAAGAAGTAGGTTTCATGCACGGCCAGCGCATCGATGGCGTGCGCAAGCTCCTGCTCGCCGCGATGATCGAACCGCAAGTGCAGGTAATAACGCTCGAAACTCTGAAACCCGAGGGCGCGCACACGAGAGCGCAGGCGATGTTCGAACGTCCGCTTGTTGAGCTTATTGAAGTAAAGGCCCGACGCCTGATAGATCAGGTCGCGCAAGCAAGCGAACGTCGCCTCGCTTAAGACGAGGTCATCTGAGGAAGACTGAAGGGTATAGGGCATCGACGATTTGATTCAAGCTTCAGCGGCCCGCCTTTTCGTTGCTCGCAGCCGCGAAGATGCGCGCGCAATCGAGCACCGCGATCAACTCACCGGCGTGTTCAACGACGCCGCGGATCAAAGCATCGCCGCCTCCGAGCGACTGCAACTTCCGTTCGGCGACTTCGATTACGCCTTCGACCCGCTCCACAGCGAGCGCAAGCTGCTCTTCGCCACGCAATGTGACGATGAAGCCGCTGGCTAGCTCGCCGTCCAAAGCGAGCAGGACGTGCGGGTCCAACACCGTGTAGATGCGGCCGCGAACGGCGACGACGCCGACGACAGCACGCGGCGCGCGAGGCAGCGGCGCCGGCTCCTTCCACCGAACGACGAAATCGGCTTCGTCGGCGAAGATGCCGATCGGACGTGGACCAACGCGCATCACGAGCATCTCTCTTTTAGCGCCTTCAGGTTCGCCGAGAAGCCCGAGCGTGCGGGGCAGGATGGCGATCGTCTCAAAGTCCGCGCTCATGTAACGACCGAAGAGAGGCGTGTTGGACCGGGCCAAACCTTGGGCCCTCGAATTCTTCTAGCACGCCGCGCGAAGGAGTGTCAACGAAGCGGCGCGGTTTCGTCCGGCGCGTCGGGTCGCGCTAAACTTCGGCGGATGTTTTCCCCAAAGATAGCAACCGCCGTCAAGCAGCAGCGCGGCTCGAATCCCCGACCACAGGGGATGGCACGCAGACCACAACCTCTTGTGGTACGTTCGCCGCAGAAAGCTTTCGAAGACGACTTGAAGTCACGGGGACCAATCAGCAAACAGTAAGAGCACATTTAGCGTAAAGGAGCTTTGGAGAATGGACGAATTCGACCGTTATCGCGCGCAAATGAACGAACGCCTGCTCGGAAGCGGGCATCTCGGCATCAAACGGTTTTTCGCATTGGACACGCAGGCTTACGAGCAGGGCGCACTTGACAGCCGCACGAAAGAGCTGATGGGACTGGTCGCGTCGTTGGTCCTGCGCTGCGATGATTGCGTCACTTATCATTTGAAGCAGTGCGTGCGTTTGGGCGTCACGCGCCCGGAATTCCTCGATGCGTTCAACGTAGCGCTGGTAGTCGGCGGCTCGATCACCATTCCGCACCTGCGGCGCGCCATCGACCGTTTGGACCAACTTCTCGCCGCCGAAAAAGGCGACGGGGCGTCAGAGTGAAAGGCCGCATACAGGTTTGCGGCTAATGAGAAGCGCGCGCGACGAAGGCGGCGACCGCGGGCGTCGCGTAAAGGTCTGGCTCTCCTGGCGGGCGCGTGTGCCAACGTCGGTGTATCCAGAGCCACTGATCCGGGTAACGTCGAATCAGATCTTCGATGAGCGCGGTGAAGTGGGCCGTGTTGGTAGTTACATCGCGTTCGAAATCCCCGGTCCGGATAAGCTCAAGCGGAGGCTCGATGCGTATCACGTAGCGCTTCTCGCGCTCTTCCCACACAGCATAGGCGAGAAGGACGGCAGCGCCGGTGCGCAGCGCGAGGGTGGCGACCCCCGTGGTAGTGCATGCGAGCCGACCGAAGAACGGAACGAAGACGCCTTCGTGCGGCTGCGTGTTCAAGTCGGCGAGAACGCCGAGCGTTCCGCCTTGTTGCAAAACGCGCAGCGCTCGGCGCGCCGCTGAACGTTTATCTATGATCCGGTTGCCGAAGCGCGTCCGCACGCTCTCGACCAACGCTTCGATTCGCGCGTTGTCAATGCGCCGGACGATGACGTGCTGTGGAATGCCGAAAGCGGCGCCGGCAAAGCTCAACAGTTCCCACGCGCCGAGATGAGCCGTGAGGAATATGACGCCGCGCCCTTGCTCTCGGGCACGCTCGAAATGCTCGCGGCCGACGAGATCGACGTAACAACGCAAGCGCTCCGGCGTCGCACGAAAGAACTGGCTGAACTCGCCGAGCTGCCGACCGAGATTGATGAACGTTCGCCGCAGCGTCTGCTGCCGCGCTTTGCGATCAGAGGTCGGGAAAGCCAACTCCAAGTTGCGCTCGCCCGTCCGACGCAGTCGCCGCGCCAGATGATAGGCAGCCAGCCCCAAGCAAGCGCCGCTGCAAACGGCCAGCGGGCGCGGCAACGCAGCGAGCGCGGCGAGCAGCGAGCGCGTCGCCCAGTATTCCAAAGCGATTCTAGTTGCACCTTTCTCGCTCATCTTTTCGGCGTCGAGACGATGCGCCGCGCAGACTCTCGGCTCACCTTTTCGGCATCGGAGCAGTGTAACGCGCAAATTCCGGCGACGGCAACCGCACTGGCCGCGCCGACCTTGAGATGAAAAGGCGCGCCGTGCGTCTTTTCGCGTCGCTTTTCGAGCGCGGAGTTCTCACGGGCGGTGCTCGAGCAGGTCTGCCCCTCTCGCTAACTTGCCCGCGCGCCTTCCTTCAACCGAAAAGTTTCCCTAGGGAGTAATCGAGCATACGGCACCACCAAGGCCAATCGTGGTTGACGTCTGCGCCCCAGATGTCGAGCGTGTGCGGGATCCCTTTGGCAGTCAGAATCTCCGACAAGCGCCGACTTCGTTCCGGCGCCTCAAACGCTCCCTGCCCGGTCAGAATGTAGATGGCATCGGCGCGCCGCAGCAACGGCAGATAGTAGTCGTCGTTCAAATTGGGCAGATATTCGACTGGGTTGTTGAAGTAAACGTTGTCGTCATGGTAGCCATTGAAGTAACTGCTGATGTCATAGGTTCCGCTCATGGCGATGGTGCCGCGCACATGATCGGGATGACGGAAGTAGAAATTGGCCGCGAGGTAAGCGCCGAGGCTCGCTCCGGTCGTTAACGGTCGCGCCTGAGGATCGCCTGTATCCTGCCGGATGAGCGGCAACACTTCGTCCATCAAGTAACGATCATAGCGCGTCAGGTATTCAGCTTTGACTGGAGGGGACGCATGAGGGTTGAGCAAGCTCTGACGATTGACGCTGTTGATCGAATAAGCGCGAATGCGCCCCGCCTCCAAATGATGGCGAATAGCATCGATCAAGCGGAAACGTTCGTATTCAAGATAATCCGCTGCTGCCGTCGGAAACATCAACAGCGGGTAGCCCGCGTGTCCATAGGCGACGAGCGGCATCTCCAAACCGAGATGATGACTGAACCACGAGGTGACTCGGCGCTCCATGCGAAACCTTTTCGCTCCAAAGCTGATGTGAGAAGATCGGGGCGAATCATCGCGCAAAATCCGCGTTCAAAGCAAGGCGCGCGCGGCCAGATTCGGGAGCGCAGTGAACAGTGCGTCAACACGGCGCACGACGAGGATCGTTCTGAGCTTTGCGATCGAGAGCTACTGAACTGGCAACGCGCTCTCCCCATCTGATCGCGACCGACGTCTCGTTACGATCGAGAGAGGGCGAAAACCG
>NZ_PSLQ01000020.1:252-47477 GCF_040289685.1 Pyrinomonas sp. | reverse complement strand
TATATGCGAGGGGGTGCGGTGTATCCCCTCAATGAATTGAGGGGGATTACAGCCCACTCGCGCTCCCCCGTTTTTCTAAAAGCCTAGCTGACGTCGCCTGCGATCTTTGTGCTAGCGACGCAAAAGCAAAACCCGCTCGCTTTGCTCTCAAAAGAGCTTCGAGATCATCTCTTCTCGCCGAGCCTGTTCTTGATGATCGTGCGCAGGCTATCGGCGGTGGTCATCTGATACGGAATCTCTTTGCCATCGATGAAGACGGTGGGCGTTCCCACGACGCCGAGCGACCTTCCGCGTTGCATGTCAGCCATGATGCGTGCGTTGACGATCTGCCCGTCCATGTCGCGCCGGAAACGTTCCACGTCGAGGCGTAGCGTGCGCGCATACTCGGCGAAAATGGCGCGTGCGTCGTCGGCCTCGGCCCAGCGCGGCTGCGCGTCGTAGAGCAGATCGTGCATCTCCCAAAAACGTCCCTGCATGCCAGCAGCTTCGGCTGCGCGCGCCGCATCGAGAGCGTTCTTGTGCATGGAAGTCAGCGGGAAGTTGCGATAGACGATCTTCAACCGGTCGCCGAATTCCGGCGCGATGCGTTTGACTTCCTTGGTCAACGCGGCACAGGATGGACACTGAAAATCGGCGAATTCTTCGAGCACCACCGAGGCTTGCGCGCCGCCGCGAAAATGGGGTGGATCGGCTCCCGGCGCGATCTCACGTGCCATGGGCGATGCGCTTGCAGCCGGTTCGGCTTTGGATACGGCGGCCATCTGCTCAGTTCGCGAGCGGAACAGAACGATTCCTCCGCCCACAGCGGCGAGCAACACCGCCGCGATGATGATGAACGGCAGTTCTTTTCGTCGGCTCATCTTCGGTCTTGCGTCAAGCGCCCACGCTCATAAGACCTTGAGCGACGTATCATGAGCGGAGCGATTGACTCATCGGGACAAGATTAACCGTTCCCGCGACGGAGTGCAATCCGCCCGTTTTGATGTTGAAGCCGATTCGACGTTCCGGTATAAAAGCCCCGAAGGGTTCGGAACCGGTGTTTCACTTGCGGCACGAGGTTTGACCGACTCCAGATGAACGAGATCTCGCACATCGGTGCATCGGATGCCGGAACGTTCTACGACCGGATCGCGCGTCTATATGATTTGACCTTCAAGGTCAACGGCTACCGCCGGTCGATCGAACGCTTTCTGCTCGCAAATCCGCTCCCGCTTCCACACAACGCGCGCATTCTTGACGCCGGATGCGGCACAGGATTGCTCACCCTCTCGCTGCTGCGCGTGCTCCATCGCCCGGCGCGCATTGCGGCTGTGGACCTTTCGGCCTCATCGCTCAACGCAGCGCGGCGGGCGGTCGCGCAACAACGCGCTTTTCGCCGCCACACGGTGGAGTTCTTCCAAGCGAACATCCTGTCGCTGCCTTTCGCCCACGGATCGTTTGATCTCATCGTCACCAGCGGCGCGCTCGAATACGTCCCGTTGGACGACGGGTTGCGCGAGCTAGCGCGCGTCCTCGCGCCAGGCGGCTATCTGGTCCACTTACCCGTGCGGCCATCTCCAGCGAGCAAACTCCTCGAACTCATCTTTCGCTTTCGCGCTCATCCATTCGACGAGATCATCGCCGCTACCAACCGTCACTTTCGCATCCTGCTCAACCATCGCTTCGCACCGTTCGAACCGATCGGCTGGACCAAGATCGCCATCCTCGCGCAGAAATCATGACGTCCGCCGCACCGAGATCAAACAACAGCGTGAATTGCTGGTTGTCTTCGTTTGGTTTATAAAAGCCAGTTCGTGGAGAACATATCCAAAGAAGGACTGACGCGCGGCATACGCCGTTGGGACCTCGTCGCCATCGCCATCAACGCGATCATCGGCGCAGGGATATTCGGCCTGCCGGCGAAAGTCTTCTCCCTCATCGGAGCATACAGCATCGTGGCGTTTGCCGTCTGCGCGCTGGTCGTCGCGCTCATCGTCCTCTGCTTTGCCGAAGTCGGGAGCCGCTTCGACGCGACTGGCGGGCCATATCTTTACGCGCGCGAGGCGTTCGGACCGACGGTTGGCTTTGAGGTCGGGTGGTTACTCTGGCTCGTGCGCGTAACGGCCTTCGCGGCAAACTGCAACCTGCTGGTCCAGTATGCGAGCTATTTCTGGCCGCCGGTCGGCTCCGGTGCATGGCGCGCCGCTCTGATCACCGGCGTCGTCCTTCTGCTCACGGTCGTCAATCTGCTCGGCGTGCGCGAGACGACGCTGGTCAGCAACCTTTTCACGATCGGCAAACTCATTCCGCTCCTGATCCTGGTCGCCGTCGGACTCTTCTTCATCGCGCCGGAGAACTACTCGTTCGATGCGCTTCCTGACTACAGCGCCTTTTCGACCTCGGTGCTGCTGCTCATCTACGCTTTCACGGGGTTCGAGATGGCCGTTATTCCGGCGGGCGAAGCGCGTCATCCGCAACGCGACATCCCCTTCGCCGTGCTCGTTGCAATCGCCATCGTCGCCGTGCTCTTCATCCTCATCCAAACGGTCTGCATCGGAACGCTGCCCGAACTGGCCGAGTCGGAAAGGCCGCTTGCCGATGCCGGCAGTCGCTTTCTGGGAGCGGCGGGCGGCGCGCTGATCTCCGCTGGCGCGATCACCTCCATCATCGGCAATCTAAACGTCGTTCTGCTCGCTGGATCGCGTATGCCGTTCGCCATGGCCGAACGCGATCAACTCCCGCGCGTGTTGGCTGCGACGCACCACAGGTTTCGCACGCCGCACGTCTCGATCCTCGTGACGGCAACAGTAGTGCTCGCGTTAACGCTTTCGGGGACGTTCATCTACGCCTTGACGGTCAGCGCGATCACGCGACTGGTGATCTATGCCGCAACGTGCGCTGCGCTGCCGGTCTTTCGCCAGCGCGAGGACGAGCTTCGCACGTCTGGATTTCGCGCTCCCGCCGGCACGTTGGTCACCGCCCTCGCGCTCGGACTGATCCTGTGGCTGCTCGCCAACAGCACGTGGCGCGAGGCGCGCGATGCGACGATTGCCGCCCTTTTGGGCCTCTTAATCTATTTCATCCACAGAAAGGTGAGAAGGACAAGGCGAGATTCTCATTCACAAAGCGACGGGGGAGAGTCAACATCCTCTTCCGCAAAGCGGTGAAACAGAGCCTCAACGCTCGGCGCTGTAAACGATGCGCCCATCGACGATGGTCAACAAGACGCGCGTCTTTTCGATCTCGCTGGGATCGATGCGAAAGATGTCCTGCGACAACATGACCATGTCAGCCAGCATGCCGGGCGCGATTCGTCCTTTCTCCTTTTCAGCGAACTCTGCATAGGCTGAGCCAACCGTGTAAGCCCGCACTGCCTCTTCCACCGTGATCTTTTGTTCAGGCACCCAGCCGTTCGGGTTCTTGCCGTCGAGCGTGCGGCGCGTCACCGCCGCGTAGACGCCGAGCAAGGGGTTGAGCGGCGCAACGGTCCAATCGGAGCCGAAGGCGAGCGTCGCGTTCGCGTCGAGCAGCGCACGAAAAGCGTAGGTCGTTTTGATCCGTTCCGGCCCGATCCGCTTTTCGGCCCAGCGGCCATCATCAATGGCGTGATAGGGTTGCATGGAAGCGATGACGCCAGCGCGCGCAAAACGCGGGATGTCTTGCGGTCTGATGTGCTGTGCGTGTTCGATGCGAAAACGCCGATCGCGCTCGCCGTTTTCGCGCGCAACTCGTTCGTAGATCGAAAGTATTTCGTGATTGGCCCGATCGCCGATGGCGTGAATCATCACTTGCAATCCCGCACGGTCAGCGCCGCGCACGCGCTCCAACATGCGTGGCATCTCGTCGCTGGCCAGCCCGCGCGTGTTCGGCGCGTCTTTGTACGGCTCGAAGAAGAGCGCCGTCGTCGAACCCAGACTTCCATCGGCGAACCCTTTGAGGCCACCGATGCGCAACATCGCCGAACCGAAAGCGGCGCGCACGCCGACCGCTCGCAACCTCTCCCATTGTGGCAGAGGTGAAACGGCGTAGATGCGCGTCTTCAACTCGCCGCGTTCGAGCAGAACTTGGTAAACGCCCACATCCGCGCCGGCGGAGACGTCTTGCACGCTGGTGACGCCGAGACTCGCTGCATGCTCGGTGGCGCGGCGCGCCGCTTCGAGTTTCTCCTCAAAACTCGGCTCCGGCATGATGCGATAGACGTAGCTCATCGCCGCATCCTTCAGGATCCCCGTCGGCTCGCCCGTTTTCGGATCGCGCACGATCTCGCCGCCTGGCGGATCGGGCGTCTGGCGCGTGATGCCAGCCAGCTTCAAAACGTAACTGTTGGCGAGCGCCATGTGCCCATCCAAACGATTGACGAAAACGGGCCGATCCTTGGTGAAAGGGTCGATCAACTCCTTGGTCGGAAGCGGCGCGCCGGGCCAACGTTCGTGATCCCAATCGCCGCCGGTGATCCAACGCCCCGACGGAAGCTTTTCCGAGTATCGTCGGATGCGCTCGGCAAATTCTTGTGGGCTATCGGCGTCGCGCAGATCGACGCTCGAGAGCTGAAACCCGCCGCTCATGAAGTGAACGTGCGCGTCATTGAAGCCGGGAAGGATCAACCGCCCGCCCGCATCGATTGCGCGCGTCGCTGGCCCGATGAGCCGTTTTATCTCTGCGTCGGAGCCAACGGCGACGATGCGGTTGCCGATGACGGCGACCGCTTCGGCCTCAGGGCGCCGTTCATCCATGGTACGAACCCGCGCGTTTGTGATCACCAGATCGGCCATGACGCCTTGACCTTCGCCTTGCGTCACAGCGGACGCCACAAGACAGACCGCGAAGAAGAACTTCAACCACATTCTCATCGGATCGAATTCGAAGCGAAGTTTAACATCTCACCGCGCATATACGCCAACCTTCGAGATCGAACGAGCAGGCTCCGGCGACGATTGATGTCAGAGCGTTCCCCTCGCCGACCTTCACTTCAAGCGACGAAACAACCGAAAGCCGTAAGCCTCCAAGCTTAAGGTGGGCAACCCCATTGGGCGCTTTGCGGAGGCGGGGTCCGGCGTGATCTCCGCGAACGAAGCGCCTTCGGCGACTTCCACTAAACCTAGAAAAGGACGGTTCGAGAGGTTGATGGCAACCAACAATTCTTCCTTGTCGCCGCGTCGCAAAAAGGTGACGATGCGCGCCTCATCCGAGTTGGCCAGCCAGACCAGTTCGCCGTGTCGCAAGGCCGTGTGCTGGCGTCGCAACGCGATCATGCTTTTGTAGAAGCGTGGGAATTCGGGCCGACGCTCCGCAATGGCCCAAAAGATCGGTTGTTTCTCGAAGAGCGCCGGCGCGCCCGATTCGGTCGTATCGCCAACTTCCATGCCGTTGTAGATCATCGGCACGCCGTCGAGCGTAAAGACCAGCGCCGACGCAGCCAGCGCCCCGCGTTCGCCGAAACGGGCGATGGCGCGCCGTTCGTCATGATTGTCAGAGAAGCGCATGTGCAGCGCGCCGCGAGGGAAACGCGCGCGCTCCTCTTCCCATGTCGCGCGCAAGGCGGTCGCTGGCGCGCGCCCCATCAACACGTCCGTCAGAGCGTTGTGCAGCGGCCAAGAGTAGTCCAGATCGAAAGCTTTGACCAAAAGGTCAGGCGAGTGCCATTCGGCCAGCATCACGATATCGGGCTTGATCTTCTCCAATTCAGCGCGTGCCATTTCCCAGAAATCGGTTGGCACCATGCCGGCGACGTCGCAGCGGTAACCGTCGATGTCGAACGCGCGCACCCAATAGCGCAGAACATCCAACATATAGGCACGCAAGCGCGGGTTGTTGTAATCGAGATCGGCGACGTCGGCCCAATCGGGAACCGGCGGGATGATGCGCCCTTGCGCATCGCGCGTGTAGAAATCTGGGTTCTTCATCATCACGCTGTCCCAAGCCGTATGATTGGCGACCATATCGAGGATGACGCGCATGCCATGCCGATGCGCTTCCGCAACCAGAAGCTTCAGGTCGTCCGCCGTACCGTAATCCGGATTGATCGCGTAGTAATCGCGCACGGCATAGGGGCTGCCGATGGTCCCCTTTTTCCGCTCTTGCCCGATGGGATGAATCGGCATCAACCACAGGATGGTCACCCCGAGCGATTGCAGCCGGTCGAGTTGCGTGATGATGGCGCGAAAATTCCCTTCGGGCGAAAAGGCCCGCGGAAAGATCTCATAGATGACCCCGTCGCGCACCCAGTCGCGCACTGGGCGCGCTTGCTCCTTGGACCAATCACGCGCAGCCCCTTGCTGCGCGCATTTCGCCGGGCGCAACGAGGCGGTTAGTGCTGCGATCAAAGCGAGCGCGAAACAGAACGTTTTCCTCGTCATTCTTCTTTGATCCTCGCTTCGTATTCCACAACGCCGCCGTTGCATTGAGTCCTTTATCGTCTTTCGTCTTCTCTGTTTCTCCGCGACGCAAATGCTTTCCGCTCGCCTTTGGCACTACCGATCGCGGCCGATTCCGCGCGTCTTAACGCTCACGTAGATCGGTGCCGCCATCGACCAACCCCGTGCTCGGCACGGGCTGCGCCGCTTCTGGCAGAGTCAACGGTTCCGTTTCGTCGGCCTGCAGGACCGCCGTCGCAGGGATGCGCGCTGGCACCTCTTTCACGCGCACAACGCAGAGCGCCGCGGCGACCAGACAGGTCGCGCCGAAAATCACCATGTAGAGTGGCGTATTCGGATTGTCCGCGCCGAACGTCGCCCGAATCAACGGACCGAAAGTGAGCGCCTGGAGTATCTCCGGGATGACGATGAAGAAATTGAAGATGCCCATGTACACGCCCATGCGTGCTGGCGGCAACGCTCCGGCCAGAATCGCGTAGGGCAGCGACAAAATGGAAGCCCAAGCGATGCCGACGCCGACCATGGATAGCATCAACAGCCACGGGTCGCTGATGAAATAGACCGAATAGAGTCCCGCCGCACCGCACAACAAGGCCAGCGCATGTACCGCCCGACGGCCCATCGCGCGGGCCAGTTTGGGCAACACAAAGGCGATGGCGAAACAAGTGATCGAATAGATCGAAAAGGTCAAGTTGCCCCACTCCTGCCCCTGAGTGTAAGCGGGCGAGCGCGCGTCGGTTGCGCCAAAGACGTGGCGCGCCACTGCCGGCACGTAGAACAGCCACATGCTGAACAGGCCTAACCACGTGAAGAACTGGACCACGGCGAGCTGCCGCATGGTCGGCGGCATTTCGCGCATGGCCGAGAAGATTTCGCTGAAATAAGCGGCCACGCCACGCTTTTCGCGGCGCCGACGTTCGAACTCGGCCATGTCTTCAGGCGGATACTCGTTCGTTGTCGCAACGGTCCACAAAACGGCGAGCAAGAAGACGACCGCGCCGATTTGGAAAGCGTATTTGACGGTGAGCGGAATACCGCTTTCGGTCGTGCCCACAATGCCCCACCGGCTGAAGAGAAAGGGGAGCGCGCCAGCAAACGTCGCGCCGAGGCCGATGAAGAAGCTTTGCATGACGAAACCAGCGGTGCGTTGCTCTTCGGGCAGCTTATCAGCGACGAACGCGCGAAAAGGTTCCATCGAGACGTTGATCGAAGCGTCGAGGATCCAAAGCAAGCCAGCGGCCATCCAGAGCGTCGAGGAGTCCGGCATGATAAAGAGCGCAGCGCTTGCCAAAATCGCGCCGACGAGAAAGTACGGGCGCCGACGTCCTAAACGGTTCCACGTGCGGTCGCTCATCGCCCCGATGATAGGTTGTACGACCAATCCGGTCATGGGCGCAGCCAGCCAAAGGAAAGGGATGCGGTCCGGATCAGCGCCGAGCTTTTCATAGATAGCGCTCATGTTGCCGAGCTGCAGTCCCCAACCGAACTGGATGCCGAAGAAGCCGAAGCTCATGTTCCAAATCTGCCAGAAACTCAAACGCGGTTTCTCCATCACTTCTTCGCTCCTCCTCACTTTGGTTGCGCAACGAAGATGCTCGCTGCACGCGCCGGAATGACGACACGGAACCTTCCGCCCGAAACGATCACATCTGGCGCAACGCCCAGTCGGTCACGTAAGCGCACGCCCTCTTCGATCCCAGCCTGTCGCGCGTCAAACTCAATGGTGGCTGGTTTCGCGTCGTTGTTGAAGACGACGACGACGGACGCTTGTGGCGTCGCGCGCGCATAAGCGTACTGCTGATCGGCGACGTAAAGGTTGATCAAACGCCCACGCCGCAACGGTTCCAATTCAGCGCGCAGACTTAACAGCCGTTGCACATGATCGAACGCTTCGTTCTCTTCGGGCGTGCGCCCCTGGCGCGTGAAAGCGTCGCGCTCGTCGCCTGGAAAGCCGCCCGGGAAATCGCGTCGGTTATCGGGATCGCCGCCGCCGCGCATGGCGATCTCGTCGCCGTAGTAAAGCTGCGGGATGCCGCGCGTCGTCAGGATAAAAGTCTGCGCCAGCTTCAACCCGGCCACCGTCGCTCCGGATTCATTCATGAAGCGCGGCATATCGTGATTACCGAAAAAGACGACGAGCATGCTAGGGTCGACGTAAAGGTGGTCGCGCGCCAACATCTGGGCCAGTTCCTTGATCGGTTTGCCTTCGGCAAAAGCGCGACGCAGCGGGAACAGGAGCGGAAAATCGAAAAGGGCATCGATCTTGGAATCGATCCCGTCGAAACGCGCCGCGCCGCCTTGAAAGAAGGAGACCAGCGCCGGATCCCCATCGTAAAGCTCGCCGACCACTGTAAAGCGCGGATATTCGCGTTTGATGGCCGTCATCCAACGGTTCCAGAAGGCGCGCGGCACGTAGGGTAAAGTGTCTTGGCGTATGCCGTCGATGCCGGTCATGCCAATCCACCAAAGCGTGTTTTGAATGATGTAGCGCGCCACCTCCTCATCGTTCTGATTGAGGTCGGGCAGGATGTCGATGAACCACCCTTCCAGCGTCGGGCGTTGCATCTGCGGCGCGGCGTTCGGGTCCTGCAACGTCCAAGCTTGAAATGGATTGACGAGGTGCTGCGCTTCGGTTCCGTTGTACCATGTCGGCGTCGGCGAATCTTTCACCCATGGATGGTATGGGCCAGTGTGGTTAGCGACTTGGTCCTGTATGACCTTGATGCCGAGGGCGTGGGCGCGCTCGACCAATTCGCGCAAGTCGGCCATGTTCCCGAAATGCTCTTCGACGCCGTAGAAATCGACCGCGCCGTAACCGTGATAGTCCGTGATCGGCGCTTTCGGCTCGCCCGGACGATCCGGATACTGCTCGCGCTCGTTCAACCGATCGTTGTTGTCATACCACGGATTGAGCCAGATCGCAGTGACGCCGAGTTCCTTGAGATACGGCAGACGGTCGATGATGCCGCGAAAATCCCCGCCGTGATAATAACGCGCGCGCCGCCGGTCATATAGGCCGCGAGATTTCGGCGGATCGTTGTTCTTCGGATCGCCATCGGCAAACCGATCGGGCATGATCAGGTATATAACGTCGTCTGGTCCAAAGCCCTGAAAGCGTCCGCGACGATCGAGCGGGGCGGAGATCTCAAACGGCACCTCGACGCTTCCTCCCGGAGCGATGATGCGCAGCGCGCGCCGACCGGGACGCGCCTCCGGCGCGACCTCGACATCGACGAAGAGATAAGTCCCCGCAGCGTTGACGCGCACCAACCCGATGAGGATGCCGCTCCCCACCGGTTCGACGCGCGCGCCCGCGAGATTGCGCCCGCGCACGAGCACGCGCACGGGATTGATCGAATGATTGGCCCACCAATTTGGCGGTTCCACCTTGAAAACTTCAGGGCGCTGGGCCAGCGCGCCAACGGCAACGACCCAGATGAAAAAAGCGACAGCGGCGATTCGCCTGAACTTATCTTCTAACATCTTCGTATGATCCGCTGAATTCCAGTCGGCGATGGGAGCGAAGAGGCGATCAATCGTTCGCCTGGCCGGTCTCCTCTTACTCTCCGTTCACTCATCAGGTCTGGGAGCGAAAGACGCAAGATCAGTCAAGCGTTCGCCCGTACAGTTCAGCCAGCTCGCGCAACCGTTCGGCGTGGCGAGTGGTGAGCGCCTCCTTTTCGTAACGCCACTGCCAGTTACCTTGCGTGCTCGCCGGCAGATTCATTCGCGCTTCGCTGCCAAGCCCGAGTACATCTTGCAACGGGACGATGGCCGTATCGGCGACGGAGGCGAACACGGCGCGGATGAAATCCCAATTGATCTCGCGCCCGTCAGTGTTCAAGTACTTCAAGCAAAAGCGTCGTTCGCGCTCGATCTGTTCAACAGTTCGCGTCGAGCCTTCGCCTGCCTTTGAGTTGAACCAGCCGACGGTGGTGTCGTTGTCGTGCGTGCCCGTGTAAACGACGACGTTGCGCACATAGTTATGCGGCAGGTCTAGGTTGCGACTGTCGCCACCGAAGGCGAACTGCAAAATGCGCATTCCGGGGAAACCGAAGCTATCGCGTAGCTCGACGACATCCGGCGTGATCACGCCCAAATCTTCAGCGATGATCGGCAGCTCGCCCAATTCGCGCGCGAGCGTTTCGAACAGCTCACGACCGGGCGCCGGCACCCACTGCCCGCGCTCGGCCGTTTTGTCTCCACCCGGAACCTCCCAACAAGCAGCGAACCCGCGAAAGTGATCGAGCCGAACGACATCGACCATCTGCAACGCCCAACGCACGCGCTCGACCCACCAGCGAAAGCCTTCAGCGCGGAGTCGCTCCCAATCATATATCGGATTGCCCCAAAGTTGCCCTGTCGCGCTGAAATAATCGGGCGGAACGCCGGCCACGACACGCGGAGCGCCGTTTTCGTCGAGCTTGAAGAGGCGCGGGTTGGCCCACACATCTGCCGAATCGTAGGCCACAAAGATCGGGATGTCGCCGATGATCCGCACGCCGCGCTGGCGGCAGTAGTCTTTGAGCGCCAACCACTGTTTGAAGAAAAGAAACTGCGCGAACTTGTGCGCCTCCACGCGATCGCGTAAGCGCACACGCGCCTCGGCCAACGCCCGTTCATCGCGCAACGCGAGACGTCGGTCCCAACGGTTCCATGCCGCTCCGCCGTGCTCGTCTTTGAGCGCGCGAAACAACGCGTAGTCGTTCAACCACGAAGCCGCCCACAAACAAAACCCGTCGAACTCTTGGCGCAGCGCGTCGGAACCGAACGTCCTGAACCGTTCGTAAACCTTTTCGAGCAAAGATCGTTTGAACTCGATGACGCGCCCGAAATCGACGCGCGTGATGGGGAACGCTGGCGCAGCGGCAATGTCACTGACTTCAAGCAGACGCTCACACACGAGCACATCGGGGCTGATGAGCAGCGTGTTTCCAGCAAAGGCCGAGAAACATTGGTAGGGGGAATCACCGTAGCCGGTCGGGCCAAGCGGCAAGACTTGCCAAAGCGTCTGCCCGCTGTCGGCGAGGAAATCAACCAGAACGCGCGCCTCCGGTCCGAGATCGCCAATGCCATAAGGCCCCGGCAAGCTGGTCGGATGAAGCAGTATGCCGCTCGCTCTCTGTTTCAAGATCACTTTTCGCCACAGAAGTTTGTTGTCAGATCAAATTTAAAGGGGCGAAGACGGCACTAACCCCCTTTGGACCAGCGCATCGCAGTTGAAACAAGGGTGTCGTCCCCGCCGACGAGGCCCGAGATCATCCTGCGCCGAGGCAAAATCTTCAACCGAGTTGCGCGTCCTCGTCAAGCTCGCCCGGCACCGATTCGTTCCCGTAGATCGAGCGGCGAGCACGGAAAGCCCGTCGCTTCCGAAACGAGCGACGCGATCCGCCAGCGCTAAACTTTCGAGAAGCCGCGCTGCACGACGCGCCGCATATGGTTTGGACGGCGCATCTTAGAGGGAACCGACCGACGCTCACATCTCATCTGACTTGTTCGGTGGACATGGGTACGCCATCGTGGAACTCGCGCGCGTCGGCGCCGCACATCTCATCGGAATCACTTGCTCGGTGGTTCTGGGTTCATTCGACCGCTTCGATGATGCTCCCGGCAGAGCCTCAGATCACTTGCTTGCCGTGGCGCGAGGACGCTTGGCCCTCAGCGTTCGCACGTGCGCGACGACGAGCGCGACATCTTCAGCGGAGAGCTTGCGTCCGAAGGCGGGCATGCGTTCTTCGCCGTTGGTGATGACCTCGGCGATACGACGGTCGCTCATCTCCCACTGCCACTCCGGATCGGTGAGATCGCTTGCTTGCAAACGCCTGCCTAACGGCGTCTCGCCACGCCCATCACTGCCGTGACAGCGCGCGCAGTTCTGAAGGTAGAGTTCCTTGCCGCGCGCCGCTTCCGGCGTTGGTTCGCACTCTTTAACTGCGCTTTCGGGTCCAGTCTTTGCGTCGTGACCTTGTTGGCTCCGGTCCAGTCGGGCGAGCGCCGCTTCGCTTAATAGCAACAAGCCGATGATAATGGCGATGACCTTGGCTCGATTCTGTTTACGCAACTCCACGCTCTTCTCCTTGGCGAACGACGAGAAGAGAGGCTCAATGAGGTTCAGTCCCGGGCCTCTCCGTCCCGCTTTCGGCCTTGATTTTTAAAGACACGCGTTGAATCTTTGTCAGTGCCCATGCGCCACCAGCGCGCCCGATTTTGCGTCCAAGTCGTGGACGTGGAACGGGACGCTTTCGAGCTTCATTTCCGCGTGGCGTCGCAAGAAGTCGGCAGCGATGTGCGTCACGCTCGGATCATCCTTGAGATCGGCGAAGGTGCGTGCGTGCTGTTGCGCCTCTTCGTTCATGCCGAGTTTGCGATAGATGAGCATCATGTTGTAGTGCGCGCCTGTGTCCTCCGGATCGATGGCGAGGATCCGCTCGTAGAATCCGCGCGCCGCCACGTAATCGCGCTTGATCTTCATCAATTCGCCCATCTGCTGCAAAGACAACCGATCGCGCGGATAGACTTCAAGCACGCGCCTTAGATCCTCTTCGGCAGCCTGCAATTCGCCTCGCTTGAGGCGGACGCGCGCTCGCTGAAACATGGCGCGCATGTTCTGCGGGTCATCGCGCAAAGCCGAGTCGATCAATTCGGCAGCTTCATCCCAACGGTCAAGCTCGATCAACGCGAGCGCCCGATTGATCTTCGCCATCGGGCGGTATTTTTCGTCCATCTCGATGACGCGCCCGAAGACTTCAGCCGCCAGCGCGAACTGCTTTTGATCGAACGCGGCGATGCCGTAGTTGTTCCAACGCCGCCAATCGGGCATGAACCCTTTGGCTTTCGGATCGGGCGTTTGCGGCTGATTCTCGCCGATGCGCAGCACTTGCTCAGCCGTCGCCATGGTCACGATCGGGTAATCGACCGATTTGCCGAGCGCGTAATCCTGATAGACGCGCGTGAAACGGCGGTAACGCACGCGCGCCGTCAATTTCACCAGCCCGCCGACCTCCTTGGGGATAGTGAAACGATATCGCGCCACATCCGAACGACCTGAATGGATCTGGTTGTTCTGCGCGATGGCGCGCGTTCGCCAGATCATGTGCTTGTCGTTAAAGGTGCCATCGGCCATCACGAGATAGGTCTTGTAGTTGTGCGCTGACTCATCCAGGTAACCATCCGGTTTGATGAAACCGGATTGGTAGAGCGTCCGTCCCGCCGCGTCCGACACCGTAAACTCAACGTATGCTTCGTAGAAGTCGCGCAGCTCGGGCGGGAATGAGTGACCGATGTTCTTGTTCGTGATGACCACATCGACGGTGATCGCGTCGCCCGGTTCGATCACGAAGCGGCTGCGATTCACTGGCGCGATGAACTGCTCTTCGCTGCTGCCGCGCGGCTGGCGCCTGATGGCGAAGATATCCACGCCGATGGCGTCGTTCTCCAAGAACCGGCGCACAGCTTCAAGCTGCTCGTTCCAGCCATAGAAATACGGGATGGCCGTGTTGGCCGCTGCCCACCGATGCGAAGCGACCGCGCCGTTTTTCGCCGACACGTCGTAGAGCTTCACCTGTTCGGGCTGCATGTGGCAAGCGCGGCAGTCCATTTTGTCGCGCACGTAGAACGGATGCGGCGACTCTTTGGAAAAAGAGGACATCTGATGTTCATCGCCGAGCGAGAAAGTGCGGATGAACTTGTAATCGTTTAATTCGCGCGGCACTTGCGATTTGTGACAAGCGGCGCAAAACCACGTTGACTTCAACACCGGACGCATCATCGCCCGCCGGTGCGACGGGATGTCGTTCAGTATATCCTGATCCGTGACGTCGAGCAGTTTGGTTCCGTCCTCGCGCACCAAAAGCGCTGGCTCGCCCATCACGTAGCCGCCGATCCCTTTGCCGTTGACCGATTGAATCGAGTGGCAGGCAATGCAGGAGACGCCCTCCTCATCGAACGGACGATCCTTGAAGACTGGATTCGACGTGAGAGCACCGGAAAAGAGCGCTGCAGGATTGTGGCACGACTCACAATGGCGCGTGAACTCAATGCCGCGCTGCGCAATGATGTCATTGACGTTCTTTTGGTAGAAGGGTTCGCGAAAAGAGTTGCGGTGGGCCGACTGCAACCACTGCGCGTGTACGTCCGTGTGACATTGCATGCAGCGCGTTGAAGAGATGAACTTTTCGGGCGGGATGAATTTGCCTGTCTCCGTGGTCGCGTTGCTCGGCGCGAAAGGGTTTGAGCCGAAGCGCCAATCGTAACTGGCCGCGACCTTGTCGTGGTGCAACGGCGCTTCGCCGCCAGCGCCGACGACGCTGCGCGTCGTCAACCAAACGAGGGCGAAGACCGCCAAAGTCACTAAACAAGCCGCCGCTTTTCTTCTGATCTCTTTGCTCTCCATGAGCCCGCTCCCGTTCAAGGTGGACAAGCAGAAACGGCTTCAAAGCGCCACGTGCGCACGCGCGAGCGCGACGGCCATGCCGACGAACGCCTACCGACGGCTCGCCTTCTTGTTGCCCGACAAAACAAAGGCACCGCGAGTGCACAGTTTTGCTCCGCGAAGCCTTTTTGTCATGCGACCGTAGCAAGACCCGCCGCTATAACTTTGGCTATAGCGCCTCAAAGTGCGCCGGATCGAGATCGCTCATCTGCGATGCGCATCATTAGTCGCAACGAACGCGAATATCAAAGCGCTCCCAAAGTCTGGATCGCTCCGGGCGCTTTCTGGCAATTTGCCCTATGGCGAAGCGCCGCTTAGCTGTTGCGTGCGGAGCTTTTCGTCGAACATGCGTTCTTGTTTCGCCTGTTTCTCCAAGGCTTCGAGCCGTTTGAACTCGTTGAGCGCGGCTTGCGCGCGCTCCATGTTCTTCAGGCGCGAGTAAGCGAGGAAGAGCTGGTAGTGCGCCTGCGTGTGCGTCGGATTGAGCGCTAGCACCGCTTCCAAGCGTCGAACCGCTTCCGGGTAGTCGCGCCGCTTGACGGCAATGCGCGCGTAGTCGTAGAGGGCGGGGACGTTCTTTGGGTCGATGGCAAGCGCCCGTTTGAGCGTTCTTTCGGCATCTTCGAGGCGGCCCTGTTCGAGATAGACGTAACCCAAGCTAGCGAGTGCGTCGAGGTGATCGGGTTGCTTGGCAACGAAGCTTTCGAGCAGTTGGCGCGCGACGTCGAAGTTGCCTGCGGCGCGATGCGCGTAGCCTCGCAAGTACTCGATGTCTTTGATGGTCGGATCGAGTTCGGCGGCGAGGTCGAAATCGGCTGCCGAAGCCACCCATTCGCCCTTGCGGTAGTGCGCGTTGGCGCGCGCGAGCACGTAAGCGGCTTGTTTCGGTTCGAGCTCGATAGCCGCCGTGTAGGCTTTGATCGCCTCTTCCCACACGCCAGCGCGGAAGTATTCGCGCCCGAGCATGTAGTGGTACTTTGAGTTGCGCGGCTCACGTTCGACGGCGTGCCGAAACTCTTCGATGGCGTTGGCGTAATCGCCCTTTGCGCTAGCGATCAGAGCCAACCTGAAATGGGTCTCCGCCGGTTTTGGATTCAAGTCGGCGGCTTCAGCTAGGTACTGCGCCGCCTCGTCGTTGCGATCCAAGTTGTAAAGGGCGATGCCGAGGTTGTAGAGCACTTCAAAGGTGCGCGGTTGAAGCTGATTGACGCGCGCGAAGAGACGAGCTGCGCGTCCATATTGCCCGTTTTGCGCGAGCGCTGTGGCGAGCGTGAAAAGAGCGCGCGGCTCGTTTCCAGCGGCACGCTCGACCAGCTCCGCAGCGGCATCGGCCTCTCGAACTCGTCCGGCGCGATAGGCGACGTTCAAAAATGCGAGCGCCAGTTGCGGATCATCCGGCGCGGCGGCGCGCGCGCGCGCAAAATGCTCCGCCGACTTGGCGAAATCTCCTGCATCGCCGTAGAGCGCCCCCAGATTGTAATGCGCTTGCAAGTGATTAGGCTCAAGGCGAAGCACGCGCTCGAACTCAGCGATGGCTTCCGCCGTCCGTCCGCGCAACGCGAGCAGGCGCCCCAAGTTGTTGCGCGCGCTCACCAGATCCGGATCGAGTTCGACGGCGCGTTTGAACTCGGCGAGCGCATCATCAGCGCGTCCCGCGCGATCGAGCACGACGCCGAGCACGTTGCGCGCAATGGCCGAACGCGGTGCCTGTCGCACGGCTTCGCGCGCGGCCCGTTCGGCGTCGCCGAGCGCGCCCCTCTCCAGCGCGTGAACGGCAGCGGTGAGCGAGCTTTGCGCCTCCGCGTTCAGTGCTCCGGACGCATCCTTTCGTTGTCCCGAAGCGACCGTCGCGAAGAGCGCGAGCGCCACAATGATTGCCTTGAACGGCAAGAGGATCGCCGCCATGCGGCGCGCTCGTTTTCGCATGTCGAAGCTTGCTTCTCGCATAAGCCTTCCGCTTCACGGCTTCGGCGCGGCTCCCGCGCGAAACTCAGCGTTCAACCGCTCTACGGTGGCAAACTCGCGCGCGGCTTCTTTATCGCGCCCGAGACGCTTAAGCGCCAACCCCAGTTGGTAGCGCGCATCGGTCCGGTCCGGGGCGAGCGCGACGGCGCTTCGCAATGGTTCCAGCGCTTCCGCTGGACGATTGGCGAGCAGCAGGGCGCGTCCGAGCGCCCATTGCGCCTCGAAGTTTTTCGGCTCGAGCGCCGTGGCGCGTCGCAGGGCGGCGATTGCATCCTCGATCTTTCCTTGTTTGACGAGGAGCGCGCCGAGTCCGAGTTGACCGTAAATGGATTGCGGTTCGCGCTGCCCGATCTCTTGATACTCACGCATGGCCGCTTCCGCATCGCCCAACGCTTCGAGCACCGTCCCGAGAAGAAAATGGGCTTCGGCGTGGCGCGGGTTGAGTCTGACGGCAGCGCGCAGGCTCCGCGCTGCTTCGGTGTAGTTGCGCATCATATATTGAACGCGCCCGAGGTAGAGGTTGGCATCGAAGCTGGCCGGATCGAGCGCCACGGCCTGCGTCAAGGATTCGAGCGCCTCGCGTTCGGCTCCGCCGCGCGAAGCGAGGATGATGCCGAGAAGCGTATGTGCCGGGGCGGCTCCCGCGTTCAGACGAAGCGCGCGCCGCGCCTCGCGTTCCGCGTCGTCGATGCGCCCGGCGTTGTAAAGCGCGAGGGCATGGAAGTAGGCCGCTTCCACCGAGTCCGCTTGACGACGCGCAAGCTCATCAAAGACCTCGACTGCTTCCTGCCACCGTTGCATTTTCAAATAAGCGAGGCCAAGATCTAACCTTACGCCGTCGAGCGTCGGATCTTGTCTGAGCGCCGTGCGAAAACCTTTCACCGCTTCCGCCAGATCACCCCGGTCGGCAGCCAACAGCGCGTTGACGTAAATGACACGCGGGTCTGACGGGCGTGCATCGAGAAGCACATCGAGTTGCGCTAAAGCTTGCGCCGTGTCGCCGAGCA
Source organism: Pyrinomonas sp. (assembly GCF_040289685.1). NCBI lineage: Bacteria > Pseudomonadati > Acidobacteriota > Blastocatellia > Blastocatellales > Pyrinomonadaceae > Pyrinomonas > Pyrinomonas sp. The sequence goes on along the minus strand of NZ_PSLQ01000020.1, from coordinate 29,721 downwards.
GACGGTAAGCGGCGATCAGTTCGAAGCGGACCTCGTATTGTCGCGGATCGAGTTCCAGCGCGCGGCGCAGATATTTGACCGCTTCTGGCAGAAGTTTGACATCGCCCGTGCGAAGCAGAAACCTTCCCAGTTGGTAGTTGGCGACGAAGTTCTTTTCGTCCAGCTTCAACGCCGCGCGTTCGGCTTCAATCGCTTCGGCGAGCTTGCCTAGTCTCCACAAGGCGTAGCCCAGATTGGCCCAGTATTCGGCGCTCTGCGGCTGCAACGCAAGCGCACGCCGCAAATCATCGTGCGCCTCCGCGTAGCGCCCCAAGCGCATGCGCGCGAGCGCACGTTCGTTAAGCGTTTCGGCATCGTCCGGGGTGCGCGCCAGCTTGGCCGTCGCCTCGGCTTCGGTGCGTTCGGCCTTCTTCTCCGGCGAACTGAAACGTTCGACATGTGAGCGCTCCTGCTGCCCTCTCGCAAGCGCACAGCAGAGGAGAAGCGTCACCGTTGCGGCGAAGATGACACGCATCGAAAACATCGTCTAGCTCAGCGGCCTACAGATTGTAGCAGAACGCTTGCCCGAATGCCGCCCGAAATGGCACTTCCGCCGGACGGCGAGAGCGCATGACGCGCGACCGTTGCGCATCTTCGACCTACTGGTTCGGCACGTCAAGGGGGCTCTCATTTTGGACCAATGAAAACCATTCCGGTCGCTCGTCTTCAATATGACGGTTCGGCGCGCCGGGAGGTTCAGACGCCTCCGGCGCGCCGGGCTTGATTTCGGTCACAGGTTTCAGAAGAGCAATTTGGCGCGGTACTGAATGACGCGCCCGGATTGCGCATTGAACCTGATGATGCCGAAGTCGTCGTTGTTCACGTTGTTTTGCGGCACGGTGTAGTTAGCATGGTTGAAGAGGTTGAAGAACTCCATGCCGATTTGCAACTTCACCTTCTCGCTCAGCAGCGTGTTCTTGAAGACGGACATATCGGCAGTGTAGATAGCCGGGCCACGGAAGGTGTTGCGCCCCACGTTGCCGAAGAAGATCGTCGTGCCGGCAGCGTTGGTCACGCTTCGCAAAAAGCGCCGGTCGGTGGTAAAGGCCGCTGGGTTAAGCAGCCTTCCGGGCGGCACGTTGGCGAACGGGTCGCCGATAAGCGATGGCCGCACGATCTCGTTGGCCGCCACCGAATACGGGTAGCCCGTGCGCGCGTAAACGATGAAGTTGAGCTGGAATCCACCGAAGAGCTTATCGACCGCGCCACCACGATTGAAGAAGCGTTGTCCGCGACCAAACGGCAGGTCGATGATGGCATTGGCCGAAAGCAAGTGGCGAACGTCGAGCGAAGAGTTGCCGCGGTCGCTGAGCGGATCGAGCGGATTGATCGGCCCGCCGCGACTGCCGCGCTGCTCCCCAAGCCCATTAAAGATGCCGGTCGAGTTATCGATGGTGTGGCTCCAAGTGTAGGAGACCTGTCCGCCGACGTTCTGCGAGAAACGCTTCTGCAACTGGACCTGCATGCCGTCGTACCAGGATTTCGCGCCATTGGTGTAGAGCACGGCGTTGGTCAAAAACTGCCCGGCGCGATTTCGCGCTTCGGCTGAACCGCTGGTCGAAATATCCCGCGCATAAAGGAGGTTGCGCGAGCGATTGCCGACGTAACCGATGTCGAGCGAGTAGTCGCGCGCAAATTGCCACTGCAGGCTTAGCTGGTACTGGTGCACGTAGGTCGTGCGCTGCTGCGGATCGACGGCGAAGACGCCGATGAACGAAGGCAGAGTATTCGGATCAACTTGCGGCACATCGGGCGGTCCGGTCTGCAGGCTGAAAGTCGTCCGATCCGGTCCAGTGCCAGCAAACTGCTGTTGACCGAAACCAACGCTGTTCGAAAACGGTGGGTTGCGCACGCCTGGCGGATAATCCACACCATCGAGCGCGTAGAGCAACCCGTAGCCGCCGCGCAAAACGAGGTTTTTGCTCTTGTCGAGCGCGAGAGCAAAGCCAAGGCGCGGCCCGAAGTTATTCTTGTCCGTTTCCACCAAACGGTCGCCGCCGCCCGAAGCGACGACGACGCGCCGCTGTTCGATGCTGTAGAGGCTGTAGCGTCCGTCCCTTTCGGAGAAAGGCAGGAAGAGGTCGTAGCGCAAGCCGAGGTTGAGCGTCAAGCGTTCGTTGACCTTCCAGTCATCTTGCACGAATAGACCGATCTCCTGTGAACGCAAATTGAACGGACCACCGAAGATCTTACCTTTGGAGACGAACAACGCCGGCACGCCGAGCAGTATGTCAGCCTGCGCGTTGCCGCTCGTACCAAATGGGATGCCGTTGGCATCGACGTAGCATTCCCCGTTGGCGGCGCGCGATTCGGGCGGACAGTTTGGATTCGGCCCTGTGCGCGGCCGTAGCTCCGTGTTGAATGGCGGATTGTAACCGGCGAATTGGAACTGCCCCTTGAGCGCGCCAGTGCGTCCGGCATCCACTGTGTTGAGGTAGCGCAGACGAGCTTCCCCGCCGAGTTTGATCGTCTGGTCCCCTTTGATGATGGTCAGCGTATCGGCGAAGTACGGGTTCTTGCTCTTGACTTGGAAGAGCCCGCCATCGCCCGTGAATTCGTGAAAGCCCGTGCCGAAACCGCCGATCAAAGAGCCGCCCGAAGCGACCAGCGAACCATCATTAGCGTTCGGGATGCCGATGTCGCGGGCGAAAGTGGGGCTTACGCCGCACGCGCCGCCAACGCCACAGTTGAAGATGGAGATCTGAGTTTGCGTAACGCCGAAGCGGAACTCGTTGAGCAGCGTCGGGCTGAAGGTCTGCGTGCTGGTCAACACGAACTGGCGCGCGTTGCCGCGCTCTTCGCCCGCGCCGAAACCGGCGGTTGGGATATTGCCCGGAAAGAGGTTCGCGCGATTGGTCGTCAACCGTTGTTCATTGAAGCGCCCGGTGAGCGAAACTCTCTCGCTGAAACGGTGGTCGATGCGCAAACCGAAGTTGTTGATGATCTCGCGATTAGCGCGTTGCGTGAAATAGTTGCGCGCTTCGAGCGAATCGCTTGGGTTGAAGACGTTGCGCGTTGGAAGCGGAAAGGCGTTCAGGTAGTTGCGTCCGACGGTCGTTTGGCGGCTAAGCGGGATGATGCCGCCAGGGAAAGCTCTTCCTGTGCGCGGGTCACAAACCGGACCATCGTTTGGGCCATTGGTCCGTCCATCGCCGTCGCAATCGATGTTCCTGAACTCGGTGAAGTTGCCCGTGCGCGAAAGAGCCGTCGGCACGGTCGAATTGGCCGGGAAAGGCAGGTTGTTGCGCTGCCCCAAATATTCGACGAAGAAGAAGGTTCGGTCGCGCCCGCTGATGAAGACCGGACCGCCTTCGCCAAATCGCGGAAGATTGAGTGGACCGCCGAGCGTGCCGCCGAATTCGTGGATCTGTTGGACCGGTTTCTTCAGCGCATCGAGTTCGAGAACCGAAGCGCGCCGAGCCAGGGCTTCGGCAAGGCGCGTCTTCAGGACCGGATGGTAGGCGTTGAGCGCCGAATTCTGTCCGTAGTAGTAGAGGCTCCCGTGAAAATCGTTCGTGCCCGAGCGCGTCGTCACGTTGATGACAGCGCCGGAAGCGCGCCCTACGTCAGCCGGCGGAATGCTCGTCGAGACTCTGAATTCGGCAATCGCATCCGGGTTCGGAAAGATGCCGATGGTCCCGAATTGCGGTTCGTTGTTATCGACCCCATCGAGCGTGAAGTTGTTGTTGGTCGGACGTTGCCCGTTAACCGACAAAGCTGCGCTACCCGAGCGAGCAAAGCGCGACGTTTCGGTTTGTCCGTTCTCGTTGCCCTGCCCAGGGCCGCCGTTGCCCGCGCGCGGGTCGCCGTTGTTGAACGCGCGCGGGTCGCCCGCGATGCCGATGTTGATTGAACGCGACACGCCTGGCGTCAAGGTGGCCAGTTGCGTGAAGTTGCGGCCTGACAGCGGCAACTCGGTCACTTCGCGCCCGGTGATGACGCGCCCTCGCTCGCTCGATTCCGTCTGGACCAGCGGCGGTTCAGCCGTCACCGTCACCTCGCCAGCTACGCCCGCTGGCGGGAGTTGCACGTCCACCGGCAAGCGATCGCCGATCTGCAACACGATGTTCTCGCGCGTCACCGTTTGGTAGCCGGAAGCGCTGACCGTGATGCGGTAGGTTCCGATGTCGAGCAGCGGGGCCGCGTAAGTCCCATCGTCGTTTGTCGTCACTTGCCGTTCGGCGCCAGTGGCGACGTTGGTGATGGTTACGGTCGCATTGGGGATCACGCGGCCCGTTGTGTCCGTAACCGTGCCGACGATGGTCCCTCTAGTGGTCTGTGCCGGCGCCGTCAACGCCCAAGCACCGACGATCAAGCACAAAGCGACGATCTGACGAATCGACCGCCAAATGTGCAGCTTCCTCTTCTGCATAAGCGATTCTCCATTCCCCATTTTCGAAGCAACCGACATCATGCCAGCGGCTCCAGCGCCGCTCGCCAGTCTCCCTCCGTGAAGTCCTCCGGTCGTTCCTGCTGGTCCTCATCGCGTGACGAACACGGCATACCCGTGCGGCGGCGTCCAGATGGCCGTGATGCTCGCGTTTCTCCATTCCGAAGCTTTGGTCGCAAGCGCCTCCCACCACGTGCCGTTTCGGTTGGCGGCATCCACAGGCACGTTCCAATAAAAGGCCTGCATCATGACGTCGTTCTGCGCGCGCGTCGCCGAAACCACCGGCCCCATGATGAGACACACAGCGATGCATAGCCTTGCAAGGGGACGCACCAAGCCATGCCCGCGCACGTTCGTTCTATTCGCTCCGCACATGACTTCCGGCAAATTCCAACCGCTCGTTAGGCTCCTCTTAAACTGGCTAATGCAGGAGCCATAATCCATACACACACGACCAAAAGGAACCAGGCAAGTGCGACGAAACAGCTCGCTAGCGTCATCCCCATACACGCACGATCAGAAGGCATACACCTCTCTCACACATCGGTTCTTTCATCCTCCTCGAATCGATGGCCTAAAGCCTTCGACCGAAACTTTTCTGGGCGCGATTTAGGTAATGGGCGCTGACGATGAACTGCTCCCTCCCGCTGCCAAAATCCATGAAGACGACGTTCGCGCCTCTAGCTGGACAAGCGTCCGAGACATCCTCGTGGGCAAAAATGTCAGAACTTTTGTTGTTCTGACCAACGAACGAACCCGTATATATCTCAAGTTCTAGACCGGTGTCAACCCTTTTTTCCTCTCTTTTCTGTCACTTTTCTCTAAAGATTTGCGTTTCATGCGAAGTGTTCAAAGCCTTTCGATGTAGGCGAAACCAAGCAATAGACGCCTGCTCCTTGTGGCACGAGCGCCAAGGTATAACAAAAAGTAGACGCGCTGTCGGCTTCCCGCGCCCTCGGCAAAGCGTTCAAAGCGGCGCGCATGAGATGTTTTGCCCTCGCATGTGATTCGGCAGAACCTCTCGGACGTCAAGAACGCCAGATACAGACGACTCTGGAGCAACCCGAATATCACACACAGGCCTTTCAGGCATTGTCTCGTAGGCGAAGCTTCTCGTCGTTCACTCTGCGACGAGCTTTTTCGTCTCGGCGATCAGCTCGCAGTTGCGTTCGTAAGATAGACCTGTCGGATCTGTCCGGCGCGCTGGATAGACGTGACTGCGGTAAACTGTATAGGCTTCCGTGCGCAGGTGCGCAAGCATGTGATGGCCCATGCGCGTTGCGCGCTCGTGGCGAAGCGCCGAAACGTCCACGGGCGCGACGACGATTCTCTCACCCGGTCCAGGCGATGCCTCGGCAAGCACGCGCCCGTCGAAATCGACGACCTGACTTCCGCCAGGCCACGAATAAGGCGGATAGTGTCGCAGGCTCGCGCCTTGATTGGCGGCGACGACGTAGCCGATGTTCTCGATGGCACGCGCGCGGTTGATCACCGTCCACCAAGCCATCGGTTCGGTTGCGCCCCACGGATCCATGTAAGCCGAAACGCGGATGAGGATTTCCGCTCCGTTAGCGGCAAGTTGGCGAATGGTTTCAGGAAAGAGCCAATCGTAGCAGATCGCGCAGCCGATCTTACCAATGGGCGTATTTGCTACGGGAAACAGCGGCTCATCGTAGCCGTCGAGATCGTGCGGGCTGGTGTGCACTTCGTACGGGATCCACGGATTGACTTTGCGGTATTTGTAGAGGATCCCTTCCGGACCGATCAAACAAGTCGTATTGAAGACGGCGCCGGGCCATTTCGGATCGATTTCAAGCATGGAGCCGGATTGAATGTAGATGGCGTGGGCGCGCGCCGCTTCTACCAGTCGCTCGGTCTGCTCGTTCGGGATAGGCAGCGCAAGCTTCTCGCGCAGTTCAGCCAGCGTCGGGTAGATGGGGGCTGCGTGCGCGAACTCCGGAAAGACGATCAAGCGCACGGGCAAGAAAGGAGCGGCGCCGGCGACGGCGCTTTCGATCATCGCGAGCATGCGGTCGGTGTTACGCTGCATCTGGCGCCGATCGAGCGGATTCGGCATGTCGGTTTGGCAAACGGCAACGGAATAGCGTATTTGGTTCTCCATAGGTTGATCCTTGGGGAAAATAGACCCTCAGAATCTCGGACTCCAGAATGCGCTTCGCATTCTGAGAAACGTCCACGGCCTAGCATCGCCGAACGACCACACAGGCGTTATCCTTCAAGAATCCTCTTCGCGCGACTCAACACGCTCGCCAACATCACCTGCGCACGCGCGATCCGCCGAACTCACATCTTGCCAGCCCGCCCGCTCTTCATCCTCAGCCGGAGACGCGCGATTTTCAGGCGAGCTTTGAGCGCGAACTACGTTCTTTCCTCTTCACAACTTCGCCACCGTCTTTGTGACGACGCGCGTGTTGTAGCGTTCCATGTAGCGCCGATGGGCTTCGGTGTTCGGGTAACGTTCGGGCCAAGCGTACGGATAACTTTTCATGCCGTGGAACGGCAACGGCACCACTTGATCCGGGCTGGCCGAATTGATGTCCATCTCTTTGCTGAAGCCATCAGCATAGAGCAGATAGGTCCACTTCCATCCGCGCGCAAGCGGCGGCAGACGCCTAGCGTCGAACGCAAGCGCGATCTCGTCGCCCGAGCGCGAAACAACGAACATGTCATCGGTGCGGAGCAGAAGTTCGCGCACATCGCCCTCGCGCGTGTAATGTCCGGGCATCATCTTCCACGGCGAAGAGGCGGACACGCGCGCGTAATCGTAACCGAACGGCTCGCGTCCATCGGGCGAAACCTCGGCTGAAAAGCCGCGCCAACGCAGCTCGGCCCGCAACGGATCGAGATGCACCGTTTTGACGGGCGCCATCGGAGAGCTTTCGGCAACGAGCGCTTGATCCCAATAGACGCGCATGTTCGTCCGAATGCGCACTTCGTGCTCGCCCGGACGAAGCTTGTCGCCGAGTTCGACGACGATCGTCTGCGGGCGTCCAACGGGGAAGCCAAGGTCTTCGATGACGGTTCGCCATTGACCATCAGCTCGCTTCGCCTCCAACCGTGGCGGACTCAAGCTCAATCCGCGCTGCGAGGCGGCGACGTTGTCGCTCGAAAAAGCGTAATCGGTCCAGCCCGTGAGCGCGAGCGCGGTGCGACGGGTGACTCGTCCGAGGTCGAGCGTAAGCGTGTGCGGCTCGGCGTAGCCGCGAATGTCGAGCAATTTGAAGTCGTCTGGATAACGACGGTCGATGCGCTCAAGGCGGTCGCGCACATCGCATCCGTGATCGTCTGTGGCAGCCACCACCGGACGCAAGTTTTCGAGCGCATGAAGTTTATAGGGACGCGGCGGCGAAGTCATCCCTTCGTTCGGAAAGATCTCGACGTTCGCCGGATGCGCGATGGCGATCAACTGCAAACGGTCAAGGTAGAGCACTTCTTCGAGTTCGTTGGTGACGCGCAGCTCGAACAGGCCGTTGCGCGCGCGCAATTGGTCGTCGCGGATGCGCACGTACTCAACCGGATCGGGCACGTTCCACTGGCCCGGTCCCAACCAATAACCCATTTCGCCACCGCCCAAAAAATCAGTGACGAACTCGAATCGCTCGCCGTTCCAGGTGAACAGATAGGGGCATGAAGATGGCTTGCGATCTATTTCGGTGACGGTGAGCGAACGCGCGGCCACCGTCTTTGTCGGAAACTCTGTCTCCGCCTGTACGATGCCGGCAGGCCACAACACGCGCACGACGTCGGCCTCGGCGCGCGCGCCCAACCCGAAGAGCACATCGGCTGGTGCCGGAGCAGGCGTCGCCGCGTAGAGTTCCAGTTTTTGCCAGAGGCTCCCGGCGCGCATTTCGATCTTGGCCCCCACGCCGCTTCGGTTGCTCACCTTGCCGGCCAAACGAACGCGCATGGAACGCTGGCGTTCCCCGCCATCGTTGCGCAAGAAGCGTAAACGTCCGTCGGCGGCGCGCACGAGAAGGTCTTCATCGCCATCGCCATCGAGATCGCCCGTTGCGAGCGCGCGCGCCGAAGAGATCGGCACGCGCTCTTTGAACGCGCGCGCCGACAGATCATCCCAACCATCGCCGACGTTGCGCAAAAGATGGGGTCCGTCGCCGGTCCAAAAGAGGAGATCGAGAAGTCCGTCGTTGTCGTAATCGAGGAACTGTGCGGCGAGCGCACCGACAGCCGGCGCTTCCACCAAGCGAAACCGCTCGCGTCCGTCGCTGACGGCGAAGACGCCGCGTCCACTAGCGCGCCCGAAGAAAAAGTCGGTGAAACCATCCTTGTTGAAATCGCCCGCCGCCGCGCACGTGAAAGATCGTTCTGCGCCGAGACCTCGTTCTTCGCTCACATCGCGAAAAGAACCGTCGCGCTGGTTGCGAAAGAGCACGGGCGGCGCGCCCCACTGCACGAACAGCAGATCTATGTCGCGTCGGTTATCGAAATCTGTCGGCACGACCGCCACCACACGCCCGGTCGGTCCTTTGATCTTGGCCGTCTCGGAGAAATCCGTGAAGGTTCCGTCCCCGTTGTTGCGCAACAACAAGTTGGGTGCCAGCGGAAGATCATCCGGGAAGAGTTTCGCGTCGGCAGAGGCCGCCCCAAAACCGCCGATCACCAGATCCAAGTCGCCATCGTGGTCCACATCGACGAAGGCTGCGGAGAGCGACAGAAAAGAAATGGGCGGAATGCGCGCCTGTGCCGTGGTCTCGACGAACCGTCCGTTGCCTTCGTTGTGATAGAGCGAGCTTTGACCGTAGCGCAGGACGAAAAGGTCCGGGCGGCCATCGTTGTCGTAGTCGCCAGCGACGGCTCCGATGGCGACCGAATCCGCCGGCGCGCGCCCAAGTCCTGCGCGCTCCGTCACATCGACCAACCGCCCGCCGTCATTGCGCCAAAGGCGCTGTGCATCGGGCGCAAGCTCCAGCACATCCAGGTCACCGTCGCCATCGTAGTCAAACAGCGTGACGCCACCGCCCAACGAAGCGGCGATCTCGCGCAGCTTTGCTTGGTCCAAGCGATCGAACCGCCGTCCCCAAAGGGAATTTAAAACGTTCGTTGCGCGCCCCTGGCCGCTCTCTTTGGCGAACGCGACGCGCGTCGCATCGGTGAAGAGGATGCTGGGAGCTGTGCGGTCAACCAGCTCTTTTTCGGCGCCAGTCGAAGTGATGGCTTCGGCATACCGGCCCTGCTCGAGATAGGTCTGCCCGAGATTGACGCCGGCGCCGCTCTGCCTGAGCAACTGAAAGCGCTGGAGCAGACGCTGCCCTTCTTCATGTTCGCCGCGGCGCAACAAAGCCGTCGCCAGATTGTAGAGCGCCGTCGTGTTATAAGGTTCGGCTTCGAGCGCCGTGCGAAAGGCGGCGATCGCTTCGTCGTAACGTCGCTGTTGGACCAGCACTTGGCCCAGATTGACGTTGGCCCCCACATCGCGCGGGTCAAGGGCGAGCACGCGCTTGAAAGCGGCGATAGCGTCTTCTGTCCGGTTTTGTGATCGCGCGATGAGGCCCAAGATGTATTGGGGCTGTGGCGCATCGGGAGCGATCTTGGCCGCTTCTTCAGCCGCTCGGCGCGCGCCGTCGAGATCGGCGGCGTTGTAAAGCGCGATGGCCAAATTGATGCGTGCGATGTTCAAGCTTTGGTCCACTTCCAGAGCTTGCCGAAAGCGTTCCGCCGCCTGCTTGTAATCGTACTGTTCGAGCAACGCCACGCCTAGATTGTTGATCCGGTAAGCCTGCTCGCGCGCCGCAGCATCAACGCTCGCCTGCGAAACGAAACGCGACTGCTCCCGACAAAGCAGCACACCACAGGCGATCGCCCCGATGATGATCAAACGCCCGATGATTTTCATCATCTGCCTCTTCTTCTCTTCACTTCAAATACTCCAATGCCCAACACGTCCATCGAAGCCTAAAGAGCGCGCCTTGCGTCGCTTCGCAAAACAGCTTCGCGGCCCAGAGATCCCTTTGAAGACTCCAGCCTAGGACGCTTCTCGCAAGCTCAATCGCGCTGGATGCCGAGCAGCGAGCGAGCCCGTTTGTAAGGTCAACGCGCTTTGATCCTCACGTAGTGGCGTCCGCTGTAAAGTCGCACGCCATCGGCGACAGCGACCATCATCAGCGGACGCGGACGGCGCAGCCCGGTATCTTCAGCCGCGGCGACCGAAAGGAGCTGTCGCCCGCTGACGTCGAAGAGATTGAACCTCCCGTCTTCGGTGAAACCGAAACCATAAGCGCCAACATCAAGTCGTTGATCGTTGATGGTGATTCCGATGTCGGTGATCAAAAAGCCTTCGTATTTGGCGCGCACGTCCGCCGAGTAGCCTGATGTGTCGACCAGCGCGGCGATGACGTGTTGTCGCTGGCCGAAGCGCGCCGCGGCGGCGTTGCGCATCTGCGTCGGACCAGTCTGACCCTCGAAGTAGAAGCTCGACGGCACTACGCGCGCTAGCTCAGCGCTTGGCACGATCACCGGCGCTTTTTGCGCAACCGCCCCGACGGCTGAAAATGCCAGTGCAAGTCCCCATAAGATAGCCGTCCAGTCTCTTTTCATTCTCTCTCCCTCCTGCAGACGCCATCGCCAGCGCCCTTGGCGGTGCTCGGGCGCAAAGCCTTTCAGAGATTTTTTGCGACGACGCATTGAGTTGTTTGTTGGCGTACTGTACTATTTGTCCGCGCTGCTTGCAACTGTCTCCGATGGCTCTTCGGTCGATCGTTCACTGCTTCTGTTCGATGGCGCTGTTGGCCAACGCGCTCGGCGCGTCGGCGCAGACGCCACCAGCCGACCAAACGCGCACGGGCCGATCCTATGCGGCGGGCGAACCGCTCAGACGCCCGTCCGCCCCCGTTCCACAGGCACCGTCGCCCGTGCAATTTGCCGACATCACCGCGCAAAGCAGGATTGACTTCAGGCACATGGCTTCGCCAACCTCGCAAAAGTACCTGCTTGAAACCATGGGCGGCGGCGTTGCGCTGCTCGATTACGACGGCGATGGGCGCATGGACATCTTCTTCACCAACGGCGCGGCGCTTCAAGACCCAATGCCGCGCGGAGCGATGCCGGACAAACGCGAGGCGCGCTACTGGAACCGGCTCTATCGGCAGCGGCCTGACGGAACCTTCGAAGACGTCACCGAGCGCGCCGGCCTGCGCGGTGATGGTTACAGCATGGGCGTCGCCGTCGGCGACTACGACAACGATGGCGATCCGGACCTGCTGGTCACGGGTTATGAAAGAACAGCTCTTTACCGCAACAACGGCGATGGGACTTTCACCGATGTCACCAAACAGGTCGGGATCAACGCTCCGGGCTGGAGCACGAGCGCCGCATGGCTCGACTATGACCGCGACGGGCGTCTCGATCTTTTCATCGCGCGCTACATGGAGTGGGACTTCGAGCGCGGAGCGATCTACTGCGGCGAACCGCGCCCCGGCTACCGCGCCTACTGCCATCCGGACAACTTCAAAGGCGCGAGCAACCTGCTCTTTCACCAAAAAACGGATGGCACGTTTGAAGACGTGAGCGCAACGAGCAAAATATCCGTCGCCATCGGCAAAGGGCTTGGCGTAGCCGTCGCCGATTTCGACAACGACGGGTGGCCTGACATCTTCGTCGCCAACGACAGCGTTCCGCAAACGCTCTTTCGCAACCGCGGCGATGGCACTTTCGAAGACATTGGCCTTATCTCCGGCGCCGGCTACGACGAAAACGGCAAAACGTTCGCTGGCATGGGCATCGACGCCGCCGACTACGATAACGACGGTTTGATCGACGTCTTCATCACGACGTTGTCGAACGAAACTTACGCTCTTTTTCGCAACGCGGGCGATCTATCCTTCGTTTACATGACCAACATGACCAACGTCGGGCCGATCACCATGCTCTACTCCGGATGGGGGACGCGCTTTGCCGACTTCGACAATGACGGGTGGCGTGATCTATTCGTCGCACAGAGCCACGTCCTCGACACCATCGAAAAGACATCGAGCTATTTGACCTACCGCCAGTCGCCGCTGCTGATGCGTAATGTCAAAGGGCGTTTCGTCAACGTCTCGGCATCGGCGGGCGACGCTTTCAACCGCAGGTACGCCGCGCGCGGTGCCGCTTTCGGCGACCTCGATGACGATGGCGACGTGGACGTGGTCATGGTCGTGCTCGATGGCGCGCCCGTCGTGTTGCGCAATCAGGGGACAAAGAATCGTTGGGTCGGACTGCGACTGATTGGAACGCGCTCGAACCGCGATGCCAGCGGCGCGCGCGTCGTGGTAACCGATTCGGCAGGCACCCGGCAAACGTTTGACGTGAGCACGGCGGGAAGCTATCTTTCGGCCAACGATGGCCGCCTGCTCGTCGGATTGGGCGAAAATGCGCTGCAAAGCGTCGAGATCAGTTGGCCCAGCGGGCGCGTGCAAAGGGTCGAAGGGTTGACTATCAACCGCTACAACACGATTACCGAACGGTGAGGATGCTGAAGATCATGAGCGAATCGCACTTCGTTCGACGGCGCGGGCTGAATCTTTTCGTGATCCGTCGGAGCCGCCGTCTTCTAGGCGGAGCGTGCGCGGGCGCGCTTCTGTTGACTTCGATCTTGCCGACAGGGCGCGCGCAATCCAGCGCGCAACCACAAAGCACGCAAACCATGGGTGGCGTAGCCACCGGCATCGCGCGCACTTACACCTCGCGTCGCACGGTCGGCATCACCGATCCCAAAGCGCCGGTCGTCTTCGAAGAGGTAACGGCACGCACGCCGCTCGCCAAATTCCGCAACGTCTGCGGCACCCCGGCCAAAAATTACATCATCGAGACCGTCTCCGGCAGCGTTGCCATCTTCGATTACGACAACGATGGGCTGCCGGACATCTATCTATTGAACGGTTCCACCATGGACGCCATGCGCGGCAAGGAGAAACCGCCGCGGGCCGCCCTCTATCACAACCTCGGCAACTGGCGATTTGAAGATGTCACCGACAAAGCCGGCGTCGCCAACGAACGCTGGGGGATGGGACTGGCCGTTGGCGATTACAACAACGACGGTTACTTGGACATCTACGTGAGCAACTTCGGCATCTCGCGCCTCTATCGCAACAACGGCGATGGAACGTTCACGGATGTCGCTGAAAAGGTCGGCGTCGCACGCCGTGGCTGGAGTACGGGCGCGACGTGGGGTGATTACGACGGCGATGGGCGCTTGGACCTGTTCGTCCCCGGTTACGTCGAGTTCGATCTCAACAATCCGCCGCCCAGTCCCGCCGAAGCAGGCAAGCCTGGTGGCATCGCGCAGAACTTCTGTCAGTTCCGCGGCGTGCCAGTGATGTGCGGGCCTCGTGGACTGCCGGGCGAAAGCGATACGCTTTATCATCAAAAACCCGACGGAACGTTTGAGGACGTCAGCGACAAAGCGGGCGTCAACGACCCGCAGAAGTACTACGGCTTTTCATCCGTCTTCGTCCACGTCAACGAAGACGAGTGGCTCGACCTGCTGGTGGTTAACGATTCGACGCCCAAACAGCTTTACATCAACAAAGGCGACGGGACTTTCGAAGAGGTCGGTTATCCTTCCGGCATCGCTTTGAACGAGAACGGACGCGAGCAGGCCGGCATGGGCTTGGCTGTCGGCGATTACGACAACGACGGGCGCGTGGACTTCTACATCACGAACTTTTCCGACGATTCCAACACGCTCTACCACAACGACGGCGAAGGCAACTTCACCGACCTCACCTTCCAAGCCGGACTCGGCGAGCCGACCATTCCCTTTCTCGGTTGGGGCACGGCCTTCATCGACTTCGACAACGATTGTTGGAAGGACATCCTGATCGCTAATGGGCACGTCTATCCGGCGGTGGATCAATACCAGTGGGGCACGAGCTACGCGCAGCAAATGCTGCTCTTCCACAATCTCGGCACCGGACGTTTCGAGCGCGTCGGCGCGGCACCGGGCAGCGCGTTGGCAATGGCGTGGCCAGCGCGCGGCATGGCCGTTGGCGATCTAGACAATGATGGACGGCTCGATGCCGTCATCAACAACATCGACGGACCGCCGGTCATCTTGCGCAACGTTTACGACTCCAAGAACCACTGGCTCACGCTTCATCTCGTCGGCGATCCGGCGAAAAGATCGCCGCGCGATGCCATCGGTGCCATCGCTTACGTCACGGTTGGCAAGATGCGACAGCGAGCCGATGTCATTAGCGGCGCCAGCTACGCTTCGCACAACGACATGCGCCTGCATTTCGGCCTCGGCCCGACGACAAAGGTCGACAAGATCGAAATCCACTGGCCCGGCGGCGGCATCGAGACCTTTGAGAACGTCGAAGCCGATCGCATCATCACGATCGTGCAAGGCAAGGGGATCAAAAAGTAGAGGGCTTCGCGCATCGACCCATCCCGTCTGCGATCGCCAGCGACCTTCGCGCGCTCGATACGACCGCACTGACGATGCGCTTGTGACAGCGTCGAAACGGGCCTATGCTGTGGTTGTGAGCGCAAATTTACGCGCGAGCACGAGGCTGAGCGCGCCCATCAAGGTCGGCTGGTCGCCGAGCGTCGAGGGCATGATGCGCGCCGAGGGCAAGCCGCGCCGAATGCTCCGTTTGACCGGTTCTTCAAGCGCTTCAGCGATGAGCGGCCAAGCGCGCACGATGGCTCCGCCGACGACCACCACAGCCGGGCTTAAACCGACGATAAGGTTGGAGATTCCGATGCCGAGATAGTGCGCCGTTTCGGCCAACGCTTGCACGGCCGCCTCTTCGCCTGCCAACGCGCGATCGATCAGCTCATCGAAACTCATGCGTTCGCCTTTGCCGGTCGCCTTCAAGTAACGCGCAACCGCGGCGCGCCCTGAAGAGAAAGCTTCCCAACAATCGTAGTTGCCGCAGGAGCAGGCGATCGGCCCCTTTTGCCCGACGATCATGTGCCCGAACTCACCTGCCGCTCCACGTTCGCCGCGGTAGATCTGCCCATCGAAGACGATCCCGGTGCCGACGCCATCGCCGACGAAAACCAAGATGAAGTCGCGCGCATCGCTGACCTCCGGACGCCCGAACCACAATTCAGCGAGCGCTGCCGCGTTGGCATCGTTGTCGATGACGACTTGCAGGCCGGTTGCCGCAGAGACCTCCGCCGTGATCGGCCAATCGCGCCAGTTGAAATGCGGAATGTAGATGGCTCGCCCAACGTCGGGATCGACCAACCCCGGCAAACTAATGCCCACGCCGCTGATGGCCGAACTGTTACGCGCGGCCATGCGGCGCACGACGGCGACGACTTGCTTGATGAACTCGTTTCGATCCTGAATCGGATTGAGCTGCTCGCGCTCGAGAATTCGCCCAGCCAGATCGCTGGTCGCTACAGTGGTGTGCGACGGAGTCACATCGACGCCGATAGCCATCGCCCCTGCAGCGCGCAAACGCAACAACGTCGGGCGGCGACCGCCGGTCGATTTCCCCGTGCCGATCTCTTCGATCAACCCCTCGGCCTTTAGTTCTTCGACGATGGTCGAGACGGTGGAACGTTGCAGCGCCGTTTCGCGCGCGATGTCGGCGCGCGAGATCGGCTCGCGATCGCGTATGTAATTGAGGACGATCTGGCGATTGATGCCGCGAATGGTTGCGGCCCGCGCGGCTTGCGCTTTTCTCAAGTCTATTCGACGCATTTTTCGTCAAGTCACAACGATCAACGGTTTCCGTAGAACGCAATGGTTTCAATTGCAGACAATATAACCAAGGCTATAGCACAATGGCGAGCGCGCATCAAGACCGTTGGCCCGACCTGCCCCCAGCGAACGCGCTCCCGCCAGCGTTCGCTGGGTTCTAGCGGTCATGCTCGCGGTTGGGAGGTGCTGAATCGAGGGGCGCTTGGAGGCGCAAACCGTCGAGTCGTGCGGACAGCGACATCGTCTCGTAAGCGCCGTTGCGTGTTGACATCTTTCGCTCGCCGCCTTTATAGTCCGCTTCACCGAATTTGGGGAAGTTGCCATGCGCTAGGAGGTCTTGGCGATCAATGATGACTGAACCCGTTGATGATGCCCTGTTCGATCTATGGCATGAAACGACGATTCGCGTGCGCTATGCTGAAACGGATCGGATGGGCGTGGTCTACTATGCCAACTACCTCATCTGGTTCGAGATCGGCCGCACCGAGTATTGCCGCGCGCGTGGCTTCTCCTATCGCGATATGGAAGAGAACGACGACGCCTTTCTCGTTGTCGCCGAAAGTTACTGCCGCTACAAGGCGCCCGCCTACTACGACGACGAACTCATCGTGCGCACGCACATCACAGAGTTAAGACGTCGCAGCTTGCGCTTCGGTTACGAAATCGTGCGCGCCGCCGACGGTCAGATCATCGCCGAGGGAGAGACGGGGCATGTCGTCACCGATCGCGAAGGGCGCGTCCGCTCCCTCCCTGAAAACTATCGCGCGCTGCTCACTGCGCCGCCGCAGCAAGAAGCGCTGGCGGCAGCACAAGCGCGTAGCAGCGCACGTGCCGTCGCCGGGCGCGTCCCCGAAGGGAGCGCGCCGGAATAAGCCTTGCCGCATCAACCAAAACCGCAGAACGATTTTCTCCCGCGTCTCGGCACCTGGGCCAAGCGCGAGCGCGCATCCGTCCCGGCGACGCGCGCCGTGGCGATGGCATCTGAACAAGCGCTGCCTCGGAGCGATAAGCCACCGCGAGGAGTTTGGCGACCTCTGCCATGGGATAGCCCTGAGAAAGAAGCCAAAGGGCATGGCGACGTGGTTTGAGCTGGGGGACGCTTTCGTGCTTGAAGAACTGGAACAGGGTCTCAGCTGCGTCACGCTGTTCAATGTGCCAAGCGCTTCCAGCCCTTCTTACCCACTATCTTACGACTCATCCATACAAGATTGGTATGACAGGAAACTTCTCGACGCAACTGTCGACAATTTAAATAATGAAGTGTTAATCAAGGAGCGAGACCATGAGCATAAGCAAAATACTCGGTGATGGCGCAAATACGCTGGCAGCCGTGTTCGGGAGCAATGACGGTGCGGTATCTCGTCTCAACACTGTCGTGCCATTGAGTCGGACCTAAACGCTAAGCCAAATTGATTCTATCTTCGAGCATATGACTGCGTCCTTAGGTTCATCCAAACTTGATTCTGAGCGGCGCTCTCAGCAAAGAATCGCGCCACGAAACGCTCGATCGCCACGCCCGTCTCACCACTCTCCGGCTTTGATCAACTTCTTGATGCGGCGTTTGACCATTTCGCGCTTGAGTGGCGAGACGCGTTCGATGAAGAGTATGCCGTCGCAGTGGTCCGTCTCATGAAGGACGCAACGCGCGGCCAGCTCTTGTGCATCGAGTTCGAACTCACGCCCCTCCAAGTCTTGCGCGCGGACGATCGCGCGCATGGCGCGCGTTACGGGAATGTAGATGCCGGGAAACGAAAGACAGCCTTCATCACCCGTCTGCTCGCCTTCGGTCATGACGATCTGCGGGTTGATCATGACGTACCTTTGCGCAAGGTCGCGTCCGCCGGAACAATCCATCACGAACAGGCGCTTGCTCACCCCGACTTGCGGCGCGGCAAGTCCCACACCCGATGCGGCGTACATCGTCTCGAACATGTCTTCGACGAGCTGCCGCAACCCTTCGTCGAACTCGGTAACAGGGTCGCCCGGCGTTTCCAGAACCGGATCGGGATATTTGACGATCTTACGCTTGGCCATATCGCCGCTCTTCCCAGTGAATATTTTACGCGCGATCCGCAAGCGGATCACAACTTGCGATGATCAACCAACCATCCCCCAACAGATCCAGAGGTCGACCGCCTGATGCTCGTGTGAGCGGCGGGATCGAACGGATCGAAAACGTCATCAAACGATCGGCTTGGTCCTTCCACCGTCTTCGCGCAGCCAAGCGATCCAAACAGAACGCGAAAACGTCGTCGGGCGCTACCTCTCGCTCGATCAGTAAGCGCGCAATTGATCGAGATAGGCTTGAAAGTTGCGTGTCATCTCGACGAGGCTGTCGCCGCCGAACTTCTCGCGCATCGCCGCGGCGAGCACGATGGCCATCATCGCTTCGCCGATCACGCCGGCAGCCGGCACCGCTGTCGTATCGGAACGCTCGTAGGCGGCGGCGCTCTCTTCCTTGGTCTCGATGTCAACCGAGCGCAAAGGGCGCCTAAGGGTCGAAATCGGTTTCAGATAACCGCGCACGCGAAGCTCTTCGCCGTTGGTGATGCCGCCTTCTAAACCGCCCGCGCGATTGGTCCGGTGAAAGAACTTGCGCTCCGCCGCATCGTACGCGATCTCGTCGTGCACTTCCGACCCCGGTAGCGACGCAGCGCGCACTCCGATTCCGATCTCCACTGCTTTCACTGCTGGAATAGACATAAAAGCTTGCGCCAGACGCCCGTCGAGCTTCTCACGCCAGGAAACGTGCGAGCCCAGACCGACGACGACGCCGCGCCCGACGACTTCGAAGACCCCGCCCAAAGTGTCGCCTTCGCGCCGCGCTTCGTCGATGCGCGCGATCATCAGTTTTTCGACTTCGGCATCGCCGCAACGCAAAGGCGCATCGTCAGGGATGGCGGCGATGCTGGCCCAGTCTAGTTCGAGCGGTTCCGTTGGGATGCCGCCAAGTTGAATGACGTGACTCAGAATCTCCACGCCGAACTCTGCGAGCAACTGTTTGGCGACGGCGCCGCAAGCGACGCGCGCGGCGGATTCGCGCGCCGACGCTCGTTCCAAGATGTCGCGCAGATCACGCGCTCCGTACTTCAGTCCCCCTGCAAGATCGGCATGGCCGGGGCGCGGGCGCTTGAGTTGGCGTGCCTCTTCGGACGATAGGGCGCGCGGCTCAACGGCCATCACCTCTTGCCAATTGGGCCAGTCGCGGTTTTCGATCATCAAAGCGATGGGCGAGCCGAGCGCTTGTCCATGACGCACGCCGCTCAAAATCTGCACGCGGTCGCGCTCGATACGCATCCTCCCGCCGCGTCCGTAGCCCCATTGCCTGCGCTCAAGATCGCGATCGATCGCTTCGACGTTGATGGGGGTTCCGGCGGGCACGCCCTCAACGATAGCAATCAGCGCGCGCCCATGCGATTCTCCAGCGGTGGTAAAACGAAACATGATCGAGTTGATCGCCCTCTTTCAACTGAAAACTGAGGCTTGCGCCCCTTTTGATCAAATCGCCGCACCTTCTGCCGCCGACATGATCATCAGCTACAGCTTGAAGCCCTCTTTGCTATCCTCCCCGCGGCGCATCAAGCCAATTGTAACTGACGTTCGCGCAGGTATTTTATCTTATCGCGCAACTCCGCGGCGCGCTCGAATTCCAAAGCGCGGGCCGCTTCGCGCATCTCCCTCTCCAACTGCTTAATCGTCTCGTCGAGCCGTTCAGGCGAATACTCCTCGAAGGCATCGAGATCGCGCGGCACCTTGAAGTAATCGGCCTCGTAAGCCGTCACCAACGTCGCTTCGATCGGCTTGACGATGGTTCGCGGCGTGATGCCGTGCTCGCGGTTGTAAGCTTCTTGAATGGCGCGGCGTCGGCGCGTCTCTTCGATGGCGCGACGCATCGAATCCGTGACCGCGTCGGCATAGAGGATCACTTTGCCATTGACGTTGCGCGCTGCGCGCCCAATCGTTTGGATGAGCGAAGATTCCGACCGCAAGAAACCTTCCTTGTCGGCGTCGAGGATGGCGACGAGGGATACTTCCGGCAGGTCCAGTCCTTCACGCAACAGATTGATCCCAACGAGCACATCGAATTCGCCGCGCCTCAAGTCACGCAAGATACGCACGCGCTCAAGCGTTTCGATATCCGAATGCAGGTAGCGGACGCGCACGCCGACCTCGGTGAAATATTCGGTCAAATCCTCGGCCATCTTCTTGGTCAGCGTCGTCACCAGCACGCGCTCGCGCCGCTCGGCGCGCAAGCGGCATTCGTGCAGCAAGTCGTCTATTTGACCGCGCACAGGACGGACTTCGACTTCCGGATCCAGCAATCCGGTCGGCCGAATGATCTGCTCGACGACTTCGCCTCCGGTCTTGGTCAGCTCGTATGGTCCGGGAGTGGCCGAAACGTAGATCGTCTGTCCGATGCGCGCTTCGAACTCCTCGAAGTTGAGCGGACGGTTGTCGAGCGCGCTCGGCAGGCGGAAACCGTATTCGACGAGCGTCCGTTTGCGCGTCTGATCGCCGTGGTACATGCCGCGAAGCTGCGGGATCGTCTGGTGCGATTCATCGATGATGACGACCGTATCGCGCGGCAGATAATCGAGCAGCGTCGGCGGCGGTTCGCCCGGACGACGCCCCGTCAGATGGCGCGAGTAGTTTTCGATCCCGCGGCAGAAGCCCATCTCTTTGATCATCTCGAGATCGTACATCGTCCGCTGATGGAGCCTCTGCGCCTCGACGAGCTTGCCTTCAGCGATCAACTGCGCTTCCCACCATTCGAGCTCCTCGCGGATTGACCGAATCGCGCGCCGAATCGTCTGTTTCGACATCACGTAGTGCGTGCGCGGGTAGATCGGAACGCGCGCCTCGTGCCGGTGGATGATTTCGCCGAGCAATGGATCGATGGTCGATACCGCGTCTATCTCGTCGCCCCAGAACTCAACGCGATAGGCTTGATCCTGATAGCTCGGGTAGATTTCGACCGTGTCGCCGCGCACGCGAAAAGTGCCGCGCCCAAACTCTATGTCCGAACGTTCGTACTGTAATTCGACGAGCTTGCGCAGCAGTTCGTCGCGTTCCATGCGCTGGCCCGGCTCGACGAAGATCAACATGCCGTAGTAAGCATCCGGATCGCCCAAACCGTAAATGCAAGAGACGCTCGCGACGACGATGACGTCGCGGCGCTCGAAAAGCGCGCGCGTCGCCGATAACCGCAGCCGATCTATCTCCTCGTTGATCGTCGCTTCCTTCTCGATGTACGTATCAGTCGCCGGAACGTACGCTTCCGGTTGATAATAATCGTAATATGAGACGAAATATTCGACGGCGTTTTCGGGAAAGAAGTTTTTGAATTCTTGATAAAGTTGTGCGGCGAGCGTCTTGTTGTGCGCGATGACAAGCGCTGGTCGTTGCACGCGCTCGATGACTGCGGCAACGGTGAAAGTTTTTCCCGTCCCAGTTGCGCCCAGCAGAACTTGATCTTTAGCGCCTTCGTCGAGACCGCGCACGAGCGCTTCGATGGCCTGCGGTTGATCGCCTTGCGGACGAAAATCGGAGCGAAGCTTGAACGGCATAATCCCTTGACTCGATCTTTGAAGAAGACTGAGCTCTCGATTTTAACATCAAACAAGGCGGATACGCAGCAAAGGACAAAACGAGGGATCGGCTCTTGGGAGCTTTCTTGCGGAGATTAGCGAAAGCACGAAACGCGTGCCCCTAGTTCGTCTAGATCCCATGAATAAATCCTGCGCGCTGGTCGAAACGCGAAAAGCGAAACGCGCGATCCTGAACCATCCGAAATGCGGCTCTCCCCCGTTCTAGCGCGCTAATCCTTTCACAGCGGAGCGTAAATTGAAATCTGCAGCGCCAATCCCTCATCCCGTCGCCGAACGCACGCGCGCGCTGCTTTGCTGATAGATCGCCTCCATCACCGCCAAACGGACCTCTGCCGGAAGCGAAGACTCTGTGGCAAGCTCCCGCAAACGCGGAAGCACATCCGGATGATCACACAACGAGAGCAAGCGGACGATGGCGAGCTTGACCTCGTTGTTTTCCTCCTCTTGGATAGCGTGAAGAAGCGGCGCAAGCGCGCCCGTCTTCGCCATGATGAAGAGCAGCGCAAAGGCTTCGGGCGCTTCTCTTTCGCTTGTCAGCTGCGCGAGCGCTTCATCCGCCAGTCCCGAAAGCGCGAGCGCTTCGCCGATGCGCGCGCGCCGTTCGGCGTCTGCCTCGCGCACGGCGCGGGCAAACAATTCGGCTCGGCTCATCCGCCACTCCTCGGCAAGCCGAGAAAGAGAGCGCGCAGCTTTCGCGCGTCCCTCCGGCGAAGCATCATCGAAGGCAGAAGACAAAGCCCGATAGGCTGCTTCCTGCGCGTCGAAGGTCTCTGGCGAGCCAGTTTCGCTGGAAGCAACTAGCACACCTTCGAACTGCTGCGCGGAGTCGCTAGCGGTCAAGGGTTCCGCCAAAGCAGCGGGCTCCGCTTGATGGGAGTCGAGTTGCTGTTGGTCGGAAACGAGCCGAAGCGCCGTCGCTCCTTCTCCAGCCCCTTCGACGGTCTTTGGAGCATGGCTGATGCAACCGCCGAGTCGGCTTTCGTCAGTCGCGCATCCTCTGGCATCTTCGATGGTCTTTGCGGCGGTCTCGTATGAGACGCTTGTCGTCGCGCTTTCGACCGCCATGTGCTCCGCAAACGCGACCGAAGACTCGGATGGCAACGCTGCTTCAGCTTCGACCAGCTTTCTTTTTCGCTTGGCGTTCATGGCCCGCCACACCAGAGCGATCACTGCGAGCGCTGCCGAAAGGACTAGAAACCAAAGCGCCGCATCGCGTTTGGCGTGCGAGTCGCTCGCGCGAACACCAGAAGAAAGCTTCGGTTCCATGGCCACGCGCGAAGCAACGGGGCGCGAAGGTTGCTCGCCCGCTTCGGCGACCGGTTCGATCGGCGTAGCAGCCGCAAAAGGGGTCTTTTCCAAAACATGCTCCGCTTCTTGCAAGCGGGAAGAGGGTGGCCGTTCTTTGGATGGCCGCTCGGTCGAACGGGCGTTCTTCTCCTCGTTCCCCCTTTCGCTCAGAGCGGCGGGCATGCCCGAGAGAACGACTTCGAGCCTATTGAACCGTTGGTTGACGCGCGCGGCGCCATCGGGCGGGAGCCGAAAAGAGAGCACGAGATCGTCGCCGCGACGCTCAACCGAAGCGCCCGGAAACGCGCGCAACGCCGCTCCAGCGGAAAGTTCCGCTTTCGGAATGAGGACGTAGAAACGTTCGCCGCCGCGGTAGGCGGCGTAATCGCTGAGCGAAGCGTTCGAAGTGATGATCAACCTGTTGCCAGCGCTTCGCGCCCTCAATTGCCTTTTTCCCACGTCGCGTTCGACGCTTGTTTGCGCCACGCCGTCAACCGACGACGCGGCAAAAAGCAGAAGTGCAAACGCGATGTGTCGAACACGACCAACCATAAGGCAAAAGACCGCGCTTGCGGCGCGTTGCCGCTCACTACGTCGCGCGGTCGTTGACGGATGATCGGCTCAGCAGAATTCGTCGTTGAATTTGTAACCGATGCCCCACACGGTCAGGACCATCTGCGGCTTCTCGGGGTTCTCCTCGATCTTGGCGCGCAGGCGGTTGATATGGGAATCGATCGTCCGATCGTATCCGTCGTAAGCGTAGTCCCAAATCTTTTCGAGCAAATACTTGCGTGGGAAGACGCGCCCCGGATGCGAAGCGAACAGTTTCAAAAGCTCGAACTCTTTGGGCGTCAGCTCGACCTGCCGGTCCCCTACGGTCACTTCACGCTTGACCGGATCGATGCGCAACTTGCCGCGAACGATGGGCGCTTCGTCATCTTCTGCTGCATGCGCAGCGCTGCGCACGCGGCGCAAAACCGATTTCAGGCGCGCCTCGAGTTCGCGAAAGCTGAAAGGCTTGGTGATGTAATCGTCAGCTCCCATCTCTAAACCGAGCACCTTGTCGACCACATCATCCTTGGCCGTCAACATCAAGATAGGGATGTAAGGGGCCTTTTCGCGCAACTCGCGACACACGGCCAAACCGTCCATTTTCGGCAACATCAAATCGAGGATGACGGCATCGGGCCGTTCCTGCAAAGCCATTTGGACGCCTGCCACGCCATCGGTAGCGGCTTTCACTTCGTAACCAGCTCGCTTGAAGTATTCGCTCAAAGCATCCGTGATGTTCTCATCATCTTCAATGAGCAGCACGGTCGTCCGACGCTCGGTGGCATCCTTGCGGCTCTCCGCTTCGCTCCTGTTCTTCGGATTGTTGGTCGTCGCCTTCATCGGCACTATCCTCGCTCGATCAGCAGAGTTTTGCCCGTTCGCACGCGATTATGATAACACGCTCCGAGGCGGGCGAAATAGCGCCCTTCTCGGCGAAATTTCACCGAGCGCGCTCATTGCGACGCCGCCGCCCCTTGCACCAATTCCTTCAAGAGCCTTTGAAAGAGCGCTTTGACGCGCGGCGAAAGCGCGCTCTCTGCCTCTTCCACGAGCTTTCTGGCACGCGGATCGTTCAATCGAAGCAGACCTTCGGTTGCCCCCACCAAAAGCGTTTGGTTGCGCGCGTTGATCGCGCGATTGAACTGCTCGGACAGAAGCGCGAAAGCCCGTTCATCTCCCTTGCCGACGGCGCCGACCAATGTCAGGGCAGCGCTTCTCACTTCGACGGGGTTGCCCGGTTGCGCGTAACGCAATCCGATCTCCAGCGCGCGCCGGTCGCCTAATTCGGCTAGTCCGCGCAGCGCGGCGATCCGCAAGCGATCGCGCCACGATCGCTGGTCCAGCAAACGAATCAACACGCCGTATGCGGCTGGACTCTTCGTCTTGCCAAGCGCTTCGGCGGCTTCATCGATCACTGCATAGCTCTGGTCGCCCAACGCCTGTTGATAAAGCGTCGCCAGCGAAGCGTCGCCGGTCGCCGCCAAAGAACGAATCGCGCGCGCGCGCACGCGCGATTTGGCGTCGCGCGTAGCAGCAAGCAGTGCCCGGCGCGCGACCTCGCTCCGCTCGCCTTCCAACGCCGCCACCGCGTCGCGACGAACGCCCCAGAAGGCATCGCGCGTAACCGCTTCGCTGATGGCACTGACGATCTGCTGCCGCTCAGCTTCGGAAGTGGTCTTCGCCGCAAGCTTTTCTTTCAATTGCCCAAGCGCCCACGTGCGCCCGATGACGTCCGGATCGCGCTGCAACTGATAGACCAGTTCGCCGACGGGTTTATCGAACTTGAGTTCCTTGATCAACGTTCCGCCGAAATCGAAGTGAACGAGAAGCGGCGGCTCATCTGCAGCGAACTCGAATCGCTGTTCCTCTTTGGCGTCGAGCCAGACGCGCTCGACGCGTACTCCGCGTTCGGTGCCGATTTCGATCTCGACCGGCGCGCGGAAATAGTCCGTTTGCGGGTAGGGATTGTTCGGATCCGGCTTCTGCTCTTGACGCACGACCAGCGTCAAACTCTTCTTCGCTGGGTCGTAATTCTTGGTCACGCGGAAGACAGGATGTCCCATCTGATAGATCCACTGATCGAAGAACCAATCCATTGGCTGCCCCGTCGCCTCCTCGATGACGATCCTCCATTGAGCCGTCTCCACGGGTTGGTGCGCGTATTTCGTCAAATAATGGTTGATCGCGCGCCACCAGTTCTCTTCGCCGAGCACGCGCCGTAGCATGTGTAAAACAGCAGCGCCACGCGGATAGGCGTAAACGTCGAAGAGCTCATCGGCGCTGTTGTAGCGTCTGGTGACGATCGGGCGACGCAGGCCGCTGTTCCAAGCTTCGTAGTAAGAATCCTGATTCGCTTTGACCTCGGAATAGAGGAACTCGTCGCGCCCCAAGTGGTGCTCGGTCCACATCGCTTCGAAATAGGTAGCGAAGCTTTCGTTCAACCAGATATCGGCCCACGTACGACAAGTCACATAATCGCCGAACCATTGATGGGCGAGTTCATGCGAGATCAAACCGTCGCTCGTTTGATCCAGCTCGGCGCGCGCATCGTGCACGGTCGTGTCGGTCAACGTGGTCGCGGTGATGTTCTCCATTCCCCCGCCAAAATCGCGCACTACCGTCTGCGCGTACTTCGCATAGGGATAACGCACGCCCGTCTTCTCCGAGAAGAATCGGACCATGTCGGCGATGCGCGCAAAGGTGACGCGCCCTTCTTCGACTTCGTTCGGATAGACGTAGCTCGTAATCGGGATGCCATCGTAGCTGGTCTCGATTGGGGCGTATTCGCCGACGATGATCGACACGAGATATGGCGCGTGCGGTTGGTCCATGCGCCAGTGAAAGGTGCGCGTTCCATCCGGATTGTCGCGCCGCTCGACGAGTTTGCCGTTGGAAATGACGGTGAACGGCTTTTCAACCGTCGCGATCAGTTCGCTTGTCGCAAAATCGTTCGGATGGTCGAAGCAGGGGAACCAATAGTGGTTGTACTCGGTCTCGCCCTGCGACCAGATCTGTCGTGGTCGTGATGGATCCTCTGGCGTCGGTTTGATGAAAGTCAGACCACCGCCGAACGTGCCGAAGATGCCGGATGGCTGTTTTTGCGGACCGTTGGTCCGGTAGTTGACGACGACCGTCACTTTCTCGTTCGGTTGATAAGCGCGATCGAGCACGATGCGCAGCTTCTCTTTTGCGGCGTCCGCTTCAAAGCGCAGCGGGCGACCGTCGGCGAGCGTGACGCTGGCGAACGTCATGTTGGCTGCATCGAACTCGACGCGCTGTAAGTTCGGCGTGAGGGGCGAAAACGTGATCGTCGCTGTGCCCAAAGCCTGTTCCCGCTCCCAATCGAACCGCAGGTCCAGTTTGTAGTGCTGCGCATCGTAATCGCGCGCCGGAATATACTGCGCGGGCGGCAACGCGCGTTTTTGCGCGATGGCAATTGTCTGTCGCGGCGGACGCGCTTGCGCCGAAATGACGAGACTGAATGCGAGAAGAAATGAGAAGAAACGCACGTAGAAGGAGCGTCGCGGATGCATCGAATCCTCCACAATCGAAATTCTCCGCCGGTCGAGGCGTGCGGCGATCTTCTAGAAGCAAACGTCCTGTATTTTGGCATGAAAGCTGCTCGTAAGTCGAAGCGGGCAGATCGTTTCATCCGAAGCACCACGAAGTTCCGACCCCGTCTCCGTCGCGCAACGGAGACTGGCGAGAAGGATCTTCTCCCTCCGAGAAACCACCGAAGCGGCCGAGCGCAGTGCAGAGATCGCAAGGGGCTGTAGTTCGCCAAGCCGTTTCGCGTTCGAGCCAAAGAAGGGCGCGCCGTTTGCGCAAGCAAAGAGACCCATCATGAGCTGGCTTGACAAGCTCTGAAGACGGCGCGCACAATTCCTCGGCTCCATCCACCGCGCTTCGCAACGCATCGAGGAAAGATCGCATGGCCGCCCCGTTAATCGAAAGTTCGCTGAGCGGTTTGCGCCTCGCAAGACGCGGCAAGGTGCGCGACGTGTACGAAGTCGATGAAGATCACCTGCTAATCGTTGCGACCGACCGCATTTCGGCCTTCGATTGCGTGCTACCGACACCGATCCCGCGCAAGGGCGAAGTTTTAACAGCGCTCTCCCGCTTTTGGTTTCGCAAGTTGGGACACGTCGCATCGCACCATCTCGTCACGACTGAAGTCGAGCAGATGCCGCTGAACGTGCGCGCTCACGCCGATCTCCTGCGCGGTCGGTCGATGCTCGTCCGTCGCACGGAGGTCTTTCCGGTTGAATGCGTCGTGCGCGGTTACTTAGCCGGTTCCGGGTGGAAGGATTACGTGCGCACAGGTCAGATCTGCGGCCACAGTCTGCCGCAAGGCTTGCGCCAAGCCGACAAACTGCCCGAACCGATCTTTACGCCCGCGACCAAAGCCCTCGAAGGACACGACGAAAACATCACCGAAGAGCGCATGGCCGAGATGGTCGGCTGGGAGACGACCGCTCAACTGCGCGCGCTTTCGCTGCGCCTTTACGCAGAAGCCGAACAACTTGCGCGCGCGCGTGGCATCATCATCGCCGATACGAAGTTCGAGTTTGGACGCGACGCGCAGGGACGAATCCTCTGGATCGACGAGGCGTTGACGCCCGATTCGTCACGTTTCTGGCCCGCCGATCAGTATCGGCCGGGCACATCGCCGCCATCGTTCGATAAACAGTTTGTGCGGGATTATCTCGAAAGTCTCTCGTGGGACAAGCGTCCGCCCGCACCGCCATTGCCGCGCGAAATCGTCGAAGCCACCACGGCGCGCTACCTTCTGGCCTACAAGCTTCTGACGGGCGACGATTTGTAAACGCGCGGAAGCGGCGTGACCGCGCAGCTCTCCCCCGCAAGCGACGTTGATTCTGCCTCGCCGTGCGCCGCAAACCGCTATCGGGAAGAAGATGACGAGGCCGGTCGGTCGGCATTGAGCAAGGTTGGGACGAAATCTATCATCCGCTGGAGGGATCATGCAGCTACGCGCTCGTCTCGAAGCCTTGATCGAAGAGATGCTCGACGGGCAGATCATGCTCGACGAAGCGGTCGCCGAATTCGAAAAGCTCTACATTCAGAAAGCTCTCGCACGCAACAACAACCATCTGTCGCGCACAGCCGCCATCCTCGGCATTCATCGCAACACGCTCGCTAAACGCGTGGCTACATACCGAGCGCAAGAGCGTATGCTGTCGGCAAACGCGCCGCGCCGTCGTCGCTAGCGGTCCTTCCGCGGTTGACAATTCCCGGACCAGTCGTTTATTGTTAGCACTCACTTATGGCGAGTGCTAATCGCTGACGATCTCGCCGCGAAGTGAAGCGTATTCTTGCCTCGTAATGCGATAATCCCTTTCGAGAGGAGAGACATGGAAACCAACATCAGGCCGCTCCACGATCGTGTGATCGTGCGCCGCATTGAAGAGACCGAACAGGTCCGCGGCGGCATCATCATCCCCGACACAGCCAAAGAGAAGCCGCAGCAGGGCGAAGTGATCGCCGTCGGCGAAGGCAAGCGCGACAAGGACGGCAAGCGCATTCCGCTCGACGTCAAGCCGGGCGATCGCGTCCTGTTCGGTAAATACAGCGGAACGGAAGTCAAAATCGACGATGAAGAGCTGCTGATCCTTCGTGAAGACGAAATCCTCGGCATCGTCGAACGCGCCGAGACCAAACAAGGCTAGCGGCTCGCATCATCCCACAACTTTCAAAATCTTTCTGAGGAGAAAAGATCGAAAATGGCAAAATTGGTCGTTCATGGCGAGGAATCACGCGCTGCCATCCTGCGCGGCGTTAACACGCTCGCCGATGCAGTCAAAATCACGCTTGGCCCCAAGGGGCGCAACGTCGTCATCGAAAAGAAGTTCGGGTCGCCCGTCATCACCAAAGACGGCGTCACCGTCGCCAAAGAGATC
>NZ_PSLQ01000020.1:0-207 GCF_040289685.1 Pyrinomonas sp. | reverse complement strand
AAGTCGCGTCGAAGACCTCGGACGTCGCCGGTGACGGCACGACCACCGCAACCGTGCTTGCGCAGGCGATCTTCCGCGAAGGCGTCAAAACCGTCGCTGCCGGCGCCAATCCGATGGCCTTGAAACGCGGCATCGACAAAGCAGTCGAACGCGCCGTCGAGGAGATCAAGCGGATGTCCAAGCCCGTTCAAGGTGACGCCATCGCGC
>NZ_PSLQ01000019.1:0-47527 GCF_040289685.1 Pyrinomonas sp. | reverse complement strand
GCAGGTAGGAGTGAGGAGATGACAAAGAGCCACGAATCAGAGAAGAACGAGTCGGCGACCGAGAGGCGCAAGCCGGTTTGGCCGGAGCTAGAAGACCTGGAGCTGTTACGCGACGCGTCGGCCGACCCCACCGAGCGCGCTTTTGCCTTGGACCGTTTGGCTAGCGACGGCTTCTTCTACGCCGATCCATACGCGCGCGTACGCTTCTTCGGGCGCTGCGCGGAGCAGAATAGCTTGCGTCGCAAACAAGAACGTAAAAGTGACGGCTTCCGAATTGGGCAAAAGAGGCGCGTGATTTTCAACGGGCCAGGATGTGACGGCGCAGTTGACTTCTTCGCAACTCTATAGAAGCGGAGAAAGTGGGCGCCACTGCGAAGAGTTCGATGCGAAGTGAAGGTTGATCGAGAGTCAATTAAACTTCACGCCGGGCGGGCATGAGAAGCTTCATCTGAGGCGAAGGCGGTTTCAGCTCGAAGTCCGCGTCGAAAACAGTCGCGGGCTTTGCGGAGCAGAGCGGGCGCGTCAGCGCGCGAATCGTGCGGGGCACGCGACCAGCGCGCTGCAGTGCAGCCGGTGCTTCCTCGGGGCATGGGGCGCAGGCTGCAGCGCTCCGCTCTGCGGCGAGACCACACGTCAGCCTTGCGTCGAAGAGAAGAACTGATCTGACGTGCGATCAGACGGTTGAAGAGGTGGTTTAAAGCCGAGTTCAAATTTCACAAGCGAAGCAATAGACCGCGGAAACGAGGGGCGTTCATTGAATCACGAATGATCCTGCACATTTAACATCTTCTTTTTGGAAACCCAGTGATTGGCAAGAAAGGAACGGAATCTCGTACAAGACCGCTTGGCGTCGGGTTGAGAGTTGCTCGCGAGGAAGCTGAGGCAACCATACAGATCGGTCATCAGATTGCGGCGGCGCGGAGACCCCCGGCTTTAGCCGTGGGGAGGATGTCAACCTACTTGGATGAAACCCAGGCAAATGGACCAAAAAGCAAAGCGGAAAGCAGCGCCCCTCGCAATAGCGCGCTGCTAGGTGCGACGGGAAGCGACGAGCGGTGGACATCGAAGACTACAGGCCGCAAGGCCGGTGCCGTCTGGTAGCAGGAAGCGAGAAGTGGAGAGCGTGTTCATGAATTGCAGAACGGAGGTAAGCTCCCTGAGCCTAAATTCTGCGCCGTAGTTATAAAGTGAAATTTGTGTGGTTTGGTGAAAGCGGCAGTCTAAAAATCGATGCTACCGGATTGATGCGAAGCGCGAAGAACAGCGAGCAAGGACTGTTCGTGCTTCTTGTGGAGACTAGGAGGAGCTGTCCTCTTCCGGCTCTTCGCCGAGCACTCCTCTTTGTTGCAGCGCGTCGCGTAGGCGGCGGATCGCTCTTGCGTGAATTCGCGTGACCCAAGACTTGTTGACGCCCATTCGTTCGGCCACGCGCATCATCGGTTCGGATTTCAAGTAAACCGATTCAATCACTTGTCGTTCTTTGGCCGGAAGCTCGGCAATGGCTCCAACGATGATCTCGATCAATTCTCTCTGTTCCGCCTCTTCCGCTGGCGAGGTCGGGCTTTGCACCATTGCCGCCACCTTAGGCGAGTAGACTGATAGCAGGTAAGCCGGAATCAAATCCTCAATGAGCGATCGCACTTCGTTTATTTCATCTTCGATGGAAGCCGCCGCCCGCTCGGTCGTCATCTGTTCGTCATCAGCAGCAGCTTGCAGCAGATCGTTCAAATTGTCGGCCCAGACGCGGTCATGATCTCTGAGGCGCACGGTGACGCCGAGTTGGCGTAACCCGTCGTAGATGGCCCCCTTGATGCGATAATACGCAAACGTGGTGAACGAAACTCCACGTCGCGGATCGTAACGCGATGCCGCTTCTACCAGACCGAGGTCGCTGTAGCTATAGATCTCCTCTATGTCCACTTCTATTTGCGGCGGAAGCGTCTGAATGATCTTGGAGGCCAGCGAACGCGCATACTGCTGATACTTCTTGATCAGCGCATCGCGATCTACGGCCAGCGAGGAGGACTGATCTTGCATGCTGCCACCTTCATTTCGATTCAGGCTTGCCCCGAATACTTGGCCGATTATAACGCAGCGCGCTTCATCTGCGACGAGAAAATTCGCGCTGCCATCGGCGGCAAAAATTTGTTGGAACAAATATGACCGAGCGAAAAGAACGGTGACCATTTTCGAGGAGGCGGTTATAATTGGTTCGACGGCGAAGCACAACGGCGCTGAGCGAAGGTAGCTTTATGTGCAGAAGGCGGAAGATGAGCGGGCGAGCGTGGAGGATAGTTGGGCTTTTACTGAGCGTCTGTTTGCTGAGCGCTTGTGGAGAGAAGACGGTCGCCACAGTATCGAACGAGGTCGATGCCATTGAGATCATCGATGTGCTCAGGGAGAACGGCATCGAGGCGGAGAAGGTCGAAACTGCAGAGGGCGAAGCGAAGCGGTGGAGCATCGTCGTCAAAGAGGGGATGTTCGACGGCGGGACGTTTCAGCTAGCGGTGCAAGTCCTGCGCGATCACGGCTTGCCGCGACCCGAAGAGACGCCGAACAAAGAATCGTCGCTGTTTCCTGGCAGCGAGGAGGCGCGACGCGCCGAAGAACAGCGTCGTTTGCGGGCCGACATCGAACGTCAATTGCGTGCTTTGCCGGGAGTGACGCGCGTCATCGTCAATCTGGTTGTTCCGGGCGACCAGACCTTGGAGATCGAGAAGACCGAACCGAGCGCGTCAGTGTTGATCGTGCACAAGGATCAACAGCCGGCTTTCAACGAACGACAGGTGCAAAACATGGTGGCTAAGGCAGTGCCGCGTTTGAAACCGGAGAACGTCAGCATCACGATGTCGCAGCAACCGCCGCGTCCGATCCCCCACGACGAACTTCGCGCACGGCGCAACAGCAACCTTTTGTTCGCGGCAGCTTTCGCTTTGGTCATCATCTTGGGGTGCGTTTTGTTGGTGCTCTTTCTCCAAAGCCGACGCCAACGCGCCGAACTGGCCGCGCTCCGCCAGATGCAGGGCGAAGTCGAAGGAGAGGCTGAAAGCGAAAAGTCGTCCGAAAGCGATCGCCCAGCGAAGAACCTCGCTGCCGGAAGATAGCGCGAGGTCCGCGCTCGTCCGCGGCGGCGCAAGCGGCCCATGAAACTAGCGACTTTGACCGTTGGTCGTCCGCAGAGCGATGAGCTGGTGATGCCTGTTGATGACAGACGCACGAACTGTTCATAGCAGCGGGTTTCAACGGCAAAAGGCTGTTCAGGGGGATTATGCAACTTGTCGCGCAACTGACACGCATCGACGTATTGTTTGCGCTCGCGCTCTTTTTCGCGCGAGATGAAACGGATGCTGACTCGAACGAAACGGCACGCGCTTTGGCTTCGCTCACGGCATTGGAGGCGTCGGAGCGCGCAGCTTTGGAGCGGTGCGTTTCGCGGTATGAACGACTGCCGCCCGTGAAAAGAAGAGAATGGGTGGATCACAAATTGCGCCTCATCACGCAATCGCGTTGGGAACTGGACGAGACGATTCACCCATCGCACATAGCCGAACGCTTGCGCGAAGAACCTGAGTACGTGCAACGCCTCTTGTTCGCTCGTTTGCCGGAAGCCACGCGCCACGCAGTTCACGCCGCGCTCGGCAGGGTCGTCGAGGATCGGGGTTGTG
Source organism: Pyrinomonas sp. (assembly GCF_040289685.1). Classification (NCBI taxonomy): domain Bacteria; kingdom Pseudomonadati; phylum Acidobacteriota; class Blastocatellia; order Blastocatellales; family Pyrinomonadaceae; genus Pyrinomonas; species Pyrinomonas sp. The sequence continues at coordinate 43,862 of NZ_PSLQ01000019.1, read as the reverse complement.
AAAGCAACGTGTCGCCTGATTTGGTGGCCGTCATCTGGTCCGCTTTTCTTCGGAGTTTCGTTTCGCATTTCGATCTTGCGCATCAAGCGCCGGTGGATCGGCTGAACGGCGTCGAGTTAGCGCGTTTGATTCACCTGTTGGGCACGCGAGAGACGGCCTTGGCGTGCCGTAGCGTCCCCGAGATGGAGACGGTGGCGGCTTTTCTGCGACGCTTCGCTGCCGAGGACGCGCGCGTGATCACTGCTCATCTGACGAAGCTCGTCAACGTCGAACCGCAGCGCGTGATTTTGGCGGAAAAGACCGTCAGAGAATCTTTGCTTGCTGAGTCGGAACCGAGCGCTATGCTCTACCGAGTAGGGTTGCGGACGTTGGCCATTGCGCTTGCTGAGCTGAGCGACGAGCACGCGCAGTATGCTGCGCAAAAGTTGCCGGTCGAAGCGGCCAGGTGGCTGCATCAGGCGGTGGATGGAGTCCGTGCTGAAGAGATCGCTGGCGATCTTAAGCAAGCGATCGTCGCTGAAGTCGACTCGCTCGCCAGCGGCATTCTGCACGCCGCGCGCAGTCGAGGCGCGCACGCAGAGAGCGCTGACGTGACGGCCTGAAAGACCGTCGGCGAAGCCACCAAAGATCCGCGCGTAGAAGCGCCGTCCGAGCGAGGGCCGCCCCGAAGCAGCGTTTTCGCGAAGAGGCGAAAAGGATGAATGCCGTGAAGGTCATCAAACGGGATGTGAACTGGTCCGACGGTGAGGGCCGTCCGGTCATCAAGCGCGTCATCGTCGAAGCGCGCGCCGAAGCGCGGCGCATAGTCGAAGAAGCGACGCGCGAAGCCGAACTCATACGCGAAGAAGCGCTGGCCGAAGCCGAACGTATACGCGAGACGGCGCGCCGCGAGGCACAGGAAGGAGCGCTAGCCGAACTCCACGAGCTATTGATCAACGCCCGTGAACGGCGCGAAGCAGCCATTGTGCAAGCCGAGCGTGATCTGCTTCGGTTAGCTGTCAGGATCGCCGAAAAGATCATCGGGCGCGAATTGAGGACTGACCCAGCGGCCATCGCCGACATCGTCGCGACTGCGCTGCGCCACGCGCGACAGCAAGAGATGCTTACCGTGCGCGTTAACCCGGCTGATGCAGCGCTCGTTCAACGAGAACGCGAGCGAATTGATCCGATGGGACGCGCGCGTTTCCTCGACGTCGTTGCCGATCCACGCATCGCTTCCGGCGGATGCGTGATCGAGACCGAATCGGGCACCATCGATGCGCGACTCGAAACGCAACTGCGGGCACTGGAGCGCGCGCTGCTTGCACAGGCTGTCGGCGAGGAGCGTTAACATTTGCGCTGTGGGGTGCAATCTGTGCCCCGCTATGGCTACAAGCTAGAGGGCTGAAAGAGCCGAGGAGCGACGCGAGCTTGAAGCTGCGGTTCAGTTGCGCCCTTCGATGAGCGGTCGCGCTAGCTCAAAGAAAAGGGTCGGCTCTTGATTCAGGGTGAAAGAAAAGGATCGAGCGGAGGGTTCGGCGTGTTGAACCTAGCTTCGTACATTGAAGCCATCGATTGGTTGTCGCCGGTTGAGATTCGCGGACGCGTCACCGAAGTGGTCGGCCTGCTCATCAGAGCGCGCGTTCCTGGGACGCGCGTCGGCGAGCTTTGTTTGATCCACTCGCCGCATCGTGCGCGCGAATTGCGCGCCGAGGTAGTTGGCTTTCGCGGCGGCGAAGCGATCTTGATGCCGCTTGGCGATATTCACGACATCGGCATGGGGGCAGAAGTCATCTCCACCGGGACTTCGCTCCGAGTGCGCGTCGGAGACGGATTGCTCGGACGCGTCCTCGACGGCCTCGGCGACCCGATGGATGGCAAGGGGCCGCTTGAAGATTTTCAGGAGCGAGCGGTTGACGCGCGTCCGCCTGACCCTTTGCGGCGTCAGCGCGTGACTCAACCTTTGGCCACAGGGGTGCGTGCCATTGATGGGTGTTTGACGGTCGGCGAAGGGCAGCGCGTCGGCATCTTCGCCGCCGCTGGCGTTGGCAAATCGACGCTGCTCGGCATGATCGCGCGCAACACCGAAGCCGAAATCAACGTCATCGCATTGATCGGCGAACGCGGGCGCGAAGTGCGCGATTTCCTCGAACACGACCTTGGCCCCGAAGGGCTGCGCCGTTCGGTGGTCGTCGTCGCCACTTCAAATGAACCAGCGTTGGTGCGTTTGAAGGCGGCCTACGTCGCCACCGCCATTGCAGAGTACTTTCGCGATCAAGGCAAGCGCGTCATCTTGATGATGGACTCTGTGACGCGCTTTGCCCGCGCACTGCGCGAAGTCGGGTTGGCAGCGGGCGAACCACCAACGCGCGCCGGCTTTCCGCCTTCGGTCTTCAGCGAATTGCCGCGCCTGCTTGAACGGACGGGCAACAGCGATCGCGGTTCGATCACGGCTTTTTACACGGTGCTCGTCGAAGGCGACGACATGACGGAACCGATCGCCGATGAGACGCGCTCGATTCTCGACGGCCACATCATCTTGTCGCGCGCCCTCGCTGCCGCCGGACACTACCCAGCCATTGACATCAGCCAGTCGGTGTCGCGCGTGATGAGCGCCATCGTCACGCCGCAACATGCGGAGGCAGCGCGGCGTTTGCGCGAAGTGCTAGCGACCTACGAAGCGCAAAAGGACTTGATTTTGATCGGCGCTTACAAAAAGGGGAGCGACCCGCGAACCGATTACGCGCTCTCCAAGCTCGATGCCGTCAACGCCTTTTTACGTCAAGGGACAGCCGAGAAAGCGCCCGCCGATGCGGCCATCAACCAGTTGCAGCGCCTTTTTTGAGGCCCGACGAATGGCGTTCGATGGTGCGCTTGCATCGGGCGGATGAAGGGCGCGCCTCGAGGACGGTTTGCGAGGCAGAAAGATGAGCTTGTGCTATCGGTTCACGGGTCGGGAATCGGCAAGCGAAAAGCGAAAAGAAGCGGCGGCGGTTTGCAACGATTGAGCGATGAAAAAGAACCGTTATCACCTACAGCGTTTGATGGAGTTGCGCGAGCGCGCAAAGAAACAGCAAGCCGAATTGGTCGCTGCCAAGCGCGCGCAGCTTGCTGCCGCCGAACAGGAGTTGAACAAGCGCCAACTCGCCGTGGAAGAGTGTCGCGTGCGTCAACGGGAGGCAAAGGAGCGCATGTTCCGCTCTGCCGAGACCGGATTGGAAGCGGCCAAACTGGTCCAACATCGCGTGCATCTGGCCGATCTCAAACGTCAAGAAGAGGAGTTGATTGCCGCCGTCGAGCAACAGCGCGCCGTGGTGCGGCGCTGCCAAGATGAACTCGACAAGGCTCTCGTCGCGCTTGCCGAAGCGACCAAAGAGCATCGCGTCATCGAGAAACACAAGGAGAAGTGGCAGGAAGCCCAACGTCGCGCTGAGGAGAAGAAAGCGCAAAAAGCGAGCGATGAGATGGCTGGCATCATGCACGAACGTCGTTCGTGGGACGAATGAACGCGTCGATGGTCATCCGCGATGTCGCTGCCTCCAGCGGTCCCGACGCTGACAAGTTGATCGCTGGATACCGTGGTGACCATCCGCGTTTGCTTGCATTCCACTTTTTGCGTGAAGACCTTGGTCACTTGAATATTCTCTTAACCGAGGCGTAACTTCATGGCGGTAATCGTTCGTCCAGTTTTGATTGCTGCTGAAAGATGATGGGGCCAAGTCGAGCACGCGACGATCTCGTTTGCCCAAGGGTTGGCGGGGTGCTAAAATGAACGCTGCAACAGCCCCGACTTTGACACCGTGGTTTTCCGGGGAGCAACGCGTCTGCTCCTCAAACTGTTTCAACTGATAAGAACCCGACGAGAAGGATGATCTTCTTCGCGTGCGGCATCTCGTTCGGGCATTGAAGTTGCGCGGCGGAGCGTCTCCGGCGCGTCTTTGCCAGCGGTATGCGGAAAAGCCCTACAAAGCAGCCCGCCGACGGTGCTGGCCGCTCACGCTTGGTTCCTCTTTGCATCGCCGGTGTGATCTGTTTCGTCGTGGCGACCATTCTGGGCTACGGCGCATGGTATTTGTTCGGCGGACACAGGAGCGTCAACTCAGGGGGACAGACGGTGGTCGTCGTACAAACGACGCCGACGCCGGTTCCGACACCGACGCCGGAATCGCCCGTGATCCCCGCTCCAGCAGGCGAAGTCTTCGTCGAAGGTGGCGAGGTGGTCCTTGGTGACGGCGAACAACTGCCTTTTCGCCGCGATTTCGTGCAGCCTTTCTACATCGCTGAAACCGAGGTGACAAACGAACAGTACCGCGACTTCGTTCGCGAAACGGGACACAGCGCTCCTGCTGGTTGGATCAACAACGACTTCCCCGCTGGCGCTGCTAACGAACCCGTGACGCGCATCACATGGCGCGACGCGGTCGCTTACTGTGACTGGCTGTCTCAGAAACTCGGCGTGCGAGTTCGCCTGCCAACGGAAGCGGAGTGGGAGCGGGCAGCCAAAGGCAAGGAGAATTTCCGTTACCCGTGGGGCAACGAGTGGCGCGATCGCGCGGCCGACTGCGAAGAGAACAGAGGACGTGTCCGTGCTGTCAAAAGCTTCCCCGAGAACAGATCGCCGTTTGGCGCTTACGACATGGCGGGCAACGTCTGGGAGTGGGTGGCGGACGAAGCGCGCGATGAACAAGGCAACGTGATGACTCAAAATGGCATGACGCTGCGCGTTATCAAGGGCGGCGCCGCAACCGAGCCGCGCGCCTTTATCTCAAACAGCGCGCGCTATTTCGTTCCTGAAGACAAAGGGGCGACAAGCCTCGGCTTTCGCTACGTGATCGAACGGCGTCCGCCCGTGCAGAAGTCTGAATCCAAGCCATGAGGAACTCCATCGCGCTTGCGGACGAGCGTTGAACTCGATCCGTCGTTCGAGGCAGGTGAAGGTTATGAAGTCTGCGATCATAAAAGGGTCTTGCATCGGCGCGATCTTTTGGTGTGGGCTGTTCATTTTCGGGACGGCGACGTCGCTCATCGCGCAACGTAACGTCCCGAACATCGGCAGAGAGGTCGAAGGGAGTGCCCGCTCCAGTGAAAAGCCGACAACAGAAGAGAAGAGCAGAAGGCCGCGCCCAACTCGTCCGCCGCGTTCGTCCCACGGCGGGAAGAGTCGCCCGACGACATCATCTTTCGTCGAGGTGACATTCATCACGGGCGTTCCCGAAGTGGCGATTTACTGGATGGACCGCGGGATGACGAGGTTCTTGGGACGTACAGGCAGCGATGGTCGCGCCAAGTCGCGTCTTCTGCCAGGAACTTATGACATCATCGCCAGTCGGCCCGGTTACGCTTCGCAGCGGCGGCAGATCACCGTCACGGCTAGCGCAAACACGTTCGTCTTCGACTACACAAACATCGCCAAGGTCGCAGACGTTCCATCGGCGACGCCAACAGAGGTTATCGAACGTTTCGCCGATCCGCAGCGAGCTGACAGCGTAACGCTCAGCGATTGGCGCGCGGCGCTTACGCAGATCGGCGAGGAGCTGGTGAGCAATCCAATCGATCCGCAGCTCAGAGCCCGCGCGGACTTCGTTCAAGGCCAGATCGATTTGCTCACTGGCAACTACAGCGATGCGATCGTTGCTTTCAATAGCGCCGCATTGCGGTTGAAAGACTCAGCTCTCGCTTACTGGGGACTAGGCAGCGCGTATCTGGCGACCAATCGGCTGCGCGAAGCCGAACGCGCTTATCAACGCGCCATCGAATTGGACGCTAAATCAGCGCTGTCATACAAGGGGCTCGGCGACGTCGCTTTGAAGCAAGGCAAGACCAAAGAGGCGATCGATCTCTACAAACGCGCGATGGATCTCGGCTATCGGTCGCCGGATGTGATGTGGCGAATGGCACAGGCTTTCTTGCGGCAACAACGTTGGGCCGATGCGCTCCCGTTGCTTGAAGAGGTCGCGCGCACGCGACCTTCGGCGGAGGTCTTCATCGCCGTCGGCGACGCGTACGTCGGGTTGGGGAAGCCAATGAGCGCTGCGCCGGCTTACAAACGGGCGATGGAACTAGACCCGAAGTCGGCTCTCGCCTACTACAAGTACGGCGAACTCTCCTTCGAAATGCGCGAGTACAACGACGCGCTGCAAGCTCTGGAGCGCGCTCTCGTGCTCGATCAACAAGGGCGATCCATCAACCTCGCCCGCGCGCGCCAGCTAGCCAATAGGGCGGCTGAAATGGCGCGGCGCGAGCGTTGAGCTTCGGTTGAAGATGACAAACGGAAGGTCTTTCAACCTCGCAAAGGGTTCTGGAGGCGAATATGATGACTCTCTCCCGACGTTTCAGACAAGCGGTCTATGGCGCCGCCATCATAATGTTGGCGCCTGTTTCGGTCTACGACTGCTTCAGCGTCTTTGCACAGGCCATCGCTCGCGAAACGAGCGCCTCCTTCGTCGATAAACCGCGCATTGCGGATGAAGTTCAAACGTCCAGTTCGATTAGAAGGATTGAGCAAAGGGGGATAAAGGGGCAGACGCGAAAATCGCTCGAAGTCGTTTTCACGACCAATGTGCCCGAAGCCGAAATCTACATCGGATCGGGCGAAGGAATGCGTCCGCTTGGTAAAACCGATGCGCAAGGGAAGTTGGTCACACGGTTGCCGCGCGGCAGATACAGCGTCTTGGCGACGCGCACCGGATACCGCATCGAGCGTCAGTTGATCGAAGTGCGACCCGGAAGCCAAAGCTTCAGTTTCGATCTGAAGTCTGCTGCCCCGCCTGCCATTGAATCGAGCAAGGGCGGTAGCAGCGCCGACGCCGCAAAGGAACCGGTGAAACCCAAGGAAGAACCGAAGCCGATGGAGGCTGCTCCGCCGCCGTTGACCGCGGAGAAGGTCATCGCAGATGCCGAAGCGCTTTTCCAACGCACGCTCGAAGCCAAGCCGGACGCCGCTCCGACGCTCGACGACTGGCGCCGACTTGAAGCCGACATCCGCACGGCGCTCGACCGAGAGCCGAATCAGAAACGCTTGCGCCTCTACGATCTGCTGGCGCAAGGGCAGGTTGCGTATTTGAGAGGCAACTACCCCGATGCGCTCGTCGCCTTCAATAAGGTCGTGTTCGAAGACCCACAGCTTGCCATCGCGCATCTTTTGCGTGGCAACGTGTACTTGGCGACCAATCAGCCGGAGGAAGCGTTCAAAGCTTATCAGCAGGCGTCGCGCATCAACCCCAAAATGGCGCTCGCTTACCGCGGCATGGGCGACGTCATGCGCAAACAAGGCAAGGAGAAAGAGGCTGACCAGTATTACCGCAAAGCGGCTGCCTTGGGCATGAGCGCAGCGGGCGAGGCAAGCGCCCCTGTCGGCGCGACACCGACGACGCCCAACCCAGCTTTGAACGCGGCGCGCAATCTGAAACGACAGAAGAAATGGGCACAAGCGCTGCGAGAATTTCAGAGCATCGCTGAAAAGGAGCCGTCTGCCGAGCTCTATTTGGAGATCGGCGATTGCTATCGCGGCATGAAACAGGTCATCAGCGCGATGAACGCCTATCGCCGCGCAATGGAATTGGATCCGAAGTTCGCCTTGGCGCACTACAAATACGGCGAGCTGATGTACGAAATGCGCGAGTATGCCGCCGCCTCTGAAGCGATGGAACGCGCGCTCGCGTTGGATCTGACCGGCGCTTCCATTGATCGCCGGAAGGCACGCGAGATCGCCAACAGAGCGGCCCAGAAGTTGGGCCGTTGAAAGGAGCTAGAGCATGAAGGTCACGCCGACGTTCAACCGACCCAATCCCATCCCAGATGCTAAGCGCACGAAGACGCGCCAAGCTTCGGAGAAAGAACCGTTGGATCAACGGACGGCGCCTGAAACTTTCGATGAGACGGGTCAAACCGAAGCGCGCAGTCTTTTTGCCGACGTCTTCGAGGAGGTCACGCGTTCGGCGCAGCGCCGGGAAAGGTCCGAAGCGGATCAGTCCGAGGACCGGTGCGACGACAAAGAGCGAACCGGACAGGCAGAAAGGGAGCCGGAGGCGCACCGACGCGAGGAGAAGCGCAGTCGCAGCGATGCCGAAAGCGGATTCGGCGGCTGGAGCGGAAGCTTCAATGCCGACACTGAAACCAATGCGACCGAAGCGCCCAACGCTCGCGCCATTTTACACATCGCCGATTTGGAGAGAATCGTTTCGGCCATTCGTCTGCAGGTTCTCGGCAACCGTCGCGAGGTGATCATCCAATTGCAACGTTCGGTGCTCGAAGGGTTGCGGGTCAAGTTAAGCGCCGATGAGATGGGACGCATCATGGCCGAGTTCATCGCTGCCAGTGAAAGGGCGCGGGCGCAGATCGAGGCGCGCGCGAACGAACTGATGGCGATCATGCGCTCGCGCGGCATCAATCTCGCTTCGCTCCGGACCAGCGTCGGCGCCGAGACCGCAAACGAAGGCTTCGATCGAAACGGGCGGGGCGAAAACGTCGCCCACAAACTCGAGGCTTCAAAGGAAACGTGCCCGGCTCCCAGCGAGCCGACTGAAGTCGCCCCCGGTGAATCGGAAACGAGCTACCGCGCTTGATGGAAATCGGCGTTGTAGGCCGCCGCGCTCGGTTTGCACGTCGGTCGGGATGAAAGGCTCCCCTCGCCATGAGAAACGAATCTTTTGAACGGGCCGAACCGCACAATCAAGCGACGCCGGTTGACACCGATCCGTTCGCTTCCGACATCTTTCTCTCTTCTTCAACGGGGAGCGAGACGGCGGTCTCCGCTCCCGCATCAACGGAAGAGTCGGCTGCGGTGGGCGCGGTCGCGCGTCGTTGGCAAGATGCCTTGCCGAAGATCGCGCGCCGCGAAGCGCAACTTTCATTCGTGCTCGATCGCCTCCCGCCGCGTTTCTCCGCCCAAGTCGTGGAGAGGATCCGTGACGTGATCTCAAATTACGGCGGCGCTGCGGAACTCGATTTCGTTGGTCTTCAAGAGAGGTCGTTCGCCGAGGTCGCTGATGACGCAAATGTGGTGACGACGTCGGTGGTGCTCGAACCGACTAAAGCGCACTTCGCAGTCGAAATGGATGCGCATTTTGTTCTGGCGTTGGTCGCGCAGGCGCTTGGTGAGGATCCACAGCGTCACGTTCAACGTCCGCCCTCGCGCATCGAACAGACCGTCTTCGAGTTCTTGATTCTCCGACTGCTGAGCGAACTGAACGCCATCGCCGACGGAACGCTCTTCCGTTTGAGTGAGATTCGCTTCGGGCGGGGCGTGGAAGAAGAGCGCGGCTTTGAATTGAACTTCGACGTTCGCTTCGGAGAAGTGCGCGGACTGGTCAAGCTCCTAATCGGAGCGAAAGCGCTCGCTGCGCTCGCTTCGAATCGGAATTTGTGGCGCGACGAAGAGAGTTTGCCCGACAAGCTTGAGCGTTACCGAAGAATCATCGCCGACATTCAGCTCTCCATTACGATCGGCGAAGCGCAAGTGGATGGGGCCAACATCGAAGGGTTGGAACGAGGCGACATCGTGCTTTTGGAGGGCAGTGCGCTTCATTGGTTTGGCAAAGAGCTAGTTGGCAAAGCGCGCATCGGGATCGGAGAGACGGCGAGTTGCGGCATCATCGGGCATCTGACAACGCAAGGGGGACGATTGAAATTGGAGATCGAGCGGTTTGCGGTCGAACGAGACCGGGAAACGGAGCGATTGAAGATGGCGGAAGAAGAGACGAAAAAATTGGAGGCGAACGAAGAGGCGGTCCGGTTGCTCGATGGTTTGATGTTGACTGTGCGGGTGGAGATGACCGCGCGTCGGTTGACTTTGGATGAGCTGGCGCGCTTGCGCATCGGCCAGATCCTCGATCTCGGTTGCAGTGCGACCGATCCTGTGGCGCTCATCGTCGATGGCAAGCGGATCGCTACGGGCGAGCTGGTCGATGTAGAGGGGCGCTTGGGCGTCCGCATCCTGCAACTTTCAAGCTGAAGCGAACGGCAATGAACTTCTTCCTGATGCTGTTGCAGACGTTGATCGCGCTCGCGTTGGTCTGCGGATTGGCTTATGCTCTCTTCCGTTGGGTGGTGCCGCGCCTGTTGATGTTGAACGCCGGGCGGCGCATGGTGCGTGTCGTGGATCACATGCCGCTCGACGCGCGGCGCAGTCTCTACGTGATCGAGGTTGCCGGACGCTGGTTTCTCATCGGGGTGTCGGATGCAGGCGTCCACTTGGTGAGCGAGTTGGAGGCGGATGCGGCAGCCGCTGCGGCGCGCGCGGCGATCGAGCCGCCCGGTGCGAACCCAGGGCGATCATCTTTTCAAGAGAAGCTCGCGCAATTGACGAATAGAAGAGAGGTGTAGGATGACCGGAAACACGTCGCTGCATGCGGCCCTTCGTCTCGTCGCGTTGCCGATGGTGTGGACAGCGGGCGCGACGCTAGCTTACAGCCAACAAGCAGCGCCGATGAGCACGGGAACAGCCAATCCGGTCGTTTTAGTCATCGTGCTCGGTGCTCTCGCGCTCGCGCCATTCGCGCTCATCATGATGACGTCGTTCGTCAAGATCTCGGTCGTGCTCTCCATCTTGAGGAACGCTCTCGGAACGCAGCAAGTGCCGCCCAATCAGGTGATCACCGGGATTTCGCTCATCTTGACGATCTTCATCATGGCACCAGTCGTCGAGAAGATGTACGCCGAAGCGGGACAGATCGAGAACACGGACGCGATCTTCTCCGAGCTCTCGGTGCGAACCATTTTCGAGGCGGCTAAACGTGGGCGCGAGCCTTTGCGCCAGTTCCTCGAACGACACGCGCACGAAAGCGATATCAAGATGTTCTATGACTTGGCGCGTCGCATGGCGATCAGAAACGGCAACGACCCGAACGAGATCAACCCGAAGGACTTTCGCGTCCTCGTCCCAGCCTTCGTGACGAGCGAGCTGACGGAAGCTTTCCAAATAGGTTTCCTGCTCTTTCTCCCATTCTTGGTCATTGACATGGTGGTGGCGAACATCCTGCAGGCAATGGGTATGTTCATGTTGTCGCCGACGATGATCTCGCTGCCTTTCAAACTCCTCCTGTTCGTCATCGTCAACGGCTGGGAGATATTGATCCGAAATCTGGTCGTCGGATACACATGATGATGTCGGAAAAGGAGCGCGGAGAAGATGAACCCTTACGTTTCCATCGCCGCCGAGGCTTTGTGGCTCATCTTGCTGATCTCTTTGCCGCCGTTGCTGGCGAGCTTGATCGTCGGACTTGTGATCAGTCTGTTGCAAGCGATGACGCAAGTGCAGGAGCAAACGTTGACTTTCGTTCCGAAGATCGTCGTCACCATGCTCGCCTTGATCATCACTGCCGGTTGGATGCTCGTCTCGTTGCGCGAATTCACCGAGCGCGTCTTCGATATGATCCTCAAAGTCGGCGCGGCGACTTGAGACGCCAAGTCGGTCGAGTGGTAGAAAAACCTTCGCGAAAAGGGATGGTTAAAAGATGGAAGAGTTCCTTGCGCTTTTGGAAGCCATCCTGCGTTACTTTGAGGTCGGGCAGAAGCCACAAGCCTTTTTGGTGATCGTCGGCCTGGCTTTCGCCCGCATGGTCTCTTTCGTCTCGGTCGTCCCGTTTTTCGGCGGTGCCGCCGTCCCCGCGCGCGTCAAGGTGGCGACGGCTGTTGCTTTCGTCGTCGTGCTCTATCCTTCAGTTGCCGCCGAACTGGGGCAGGATACGACGCCGTTGCCGTTCGGACCCATTGGTTTCATGGCGTTACTGGCCAAAGAGACTTTCGTCGGTTTCACGCTCGGTTTCGTCGCCTCGTTGATCTTCGAGGCGATTCAGGTCGCTGGTCGCATCGGCGATCTACAGCGCGGAGCGACCATGGATGAGCTGTTCGCGCCGCAGTTGCAGACACGGGTTTCGGAGCTGGGTCAGTTCAAGCTCCAACTAGCCATCGCGCTTTTTCTCGTCGTCGGCGCACATCGCCTCTTTATCGCAGCGCTTCTGCGCAGTTTCGAGTTGATCCCGGCGGCGAAGTTCCCGCGCATCGAACCGGGATGGACCCCCGCATTGGCCTACATCACGGAATTGACGGGCGGCGTACTCGCCATCGGCGTTCAGCTCGCTGCGCCGGTGATCATCGCGCTGCTCTTGACGGACCTCTTCTTCGGCATCGTCAATCGCGTCGCGCCGCAGATCAACGTCTTCTTCTTGAGTTTGCCGGTCAAGATGCTAGTCGGCATCTTCATCATTTCACTAGCGCTCGTGTTGCTCAAAGAGCAATTCATCTTCTACTTCAAAGAGTCTTACAAAGCCTTCGAGCAGTTGTTGCGCTTGCTTGGCACGGCGATGTAGGGCGGAATTGCCGAATGGGACGGGCTGCCGGACCGGTTGCTGCCGTTGTGAAATTCGGGGAGAGTCAAAGTGCGCGTGAGTCTCGCGGGCGTGTAGGTTCTGAGCAGGCATCACGCCTCAAAGGAGGCGCAAAATGGCGAGCCGAATGGCTCGCCTGGTCTCTTCAATCTTGCTGGAGCCGGCTGTGGGACTTGAACCCACGACCTTCTGATTACGAATCAGACGCTCTACCAACTGAGCTAAGCCGGCTTGAAACGCCCTTCCGAAATACCTGAAGTACTTTTAGCGAGTCGCGTGTCGAAAGTCAAGCGAAAGACGATGCTGGATTTTTCTCTCTTCCAAGAAGTTGAGCCGCGCGAATTATGATTTCGTTGCTTGATGACCTAGAATATCGGTCAAATAGATCGGCTCAAATCACGATGGCTTCGAGAGCGTTTTTCAGCGGTTCGGGCAAAAAAGGGCATCGCGGCCCTGCGCCGAGAGGTTTTCGCGAGTTCTTCCGGCGTGTAAATCATCTCATGCTTTGTTTCATCGCTGCGTGTGTTGCCGTTTCGTTGACGTCGGCGCAAACGCGCACGCCGAGGCTCCCTGCGGCGGACAAGATCATCGGCGAATACCTCAAAGCCATCGGCGGCAAAAAACGCGCCTCGGCAGTGTCCGATGCCCTCTATGAGTGGGCCGCGGAGGGCGAAGGCATCGCTCGCGTGAAGGTCAGGCGGCCTGCGGGCATTCGCTTCGAACTCGAACGCGACGGCAAAACTCTGATCGTCGCGGCCAACGAGCGTTCGGGATGGATTGCCGATGGCAAAGGCGATCCGCAGACGTTGACCGATGCGGAAGCCAAACAGGCCCGGTTGCAAGCGGCGCTCATCGCGCAACGCTTCGCCGATTACAAGAAGATCGGAGTTCGCGCTCAGACCGTCGACCAAGAGCCGGAAGGTGAGGAGCAGGCTTACATCGTTAAGTTCACATCGAGGGATGGCGCGAGCGTGCGCTGCTGGTTCGGCGCGCGAAGCAGATTGCTGTTGAAAATGGCCGTTGAGGGCGATCGTTTGATTTACGTCTTCGGCGATTACAGATGGCAGCACGGCTTGCTGGAGCCGCATCGGCTGGAAGTCCGGCGCGTGGGTCAAACGCCAGACCGTTTCGTGCTGCGAGAGATTCGCCGGAACCTCGGGATCGAGACATCACTCTTCGATCCGCCCGGGGCTGAAAAGTTCGATGTGCAGAAGTTCTTGGAAGAGGTCGAGCGCAATCAGGCGGAGCTGGAAAGGCGCGTAAGCGAATACACCTTCAGTCTTAAAGAGACCGAGCGCGAATTGAACGAGCGCGGCGAGGTGAAGAAAGAGACGGTGCGCGTTTACGAGGTCTATCCGCTGCTCGGCCCGAAAAAGATCTCCGTGCGCAAGCTGATCAGCGAAAACGGCGTTCCGCTTTCGCCCGAAAGAGCGGCCAAGGAGGAACGACGTGTGGCTGACGAAATCGCGCGCGCCGAGCGGGAGAAGGGGAAGGAGAAGAAGGACGAAGAGGAAGATTTCAAAGTCACCGACTTCTTCCGCATCTGCGAGATGGTTTCGCCGCGCTATGAAGAGTTTCGCGGAAGGCGAACTTTGGTTTTCGATTTCCGTCCTCGCGCTGGTTATCGTCCGCGCAACCGTATCGAATCGGTGATCGCGCGGCTCGGCGGCACGGTCTGGGTGGATCTCGCGGATCGACAGGTCGCGCGGCTCGAAGCCCGGTTGCTGCGCGACTTCAAGGTTGCCGGTGGACTGTTGGCATCAGTGCGCCCAGGTGCTTCCATCGTCTTTGAGCAGACGCGCTTGCCCGACGGCGTGTGGTTGCCGCGTTTAGCCGAATTCAACCTTTCGGCCAAGATCCTCTTCTTCGCCAAGATCGAAATGAGCAGCACGCTCGAATACAGCGACTACAAGCGTTTCGGCGCCACTGTGGAGGGAATCAAAATCGAAGGCCCGCGCCCCTGAGGTCGAGCAACAGCATGCGGAGATCGCACCATCACAAGGGTTGAGCTTTAACCGAGAACCGGAATTTGATCATGAACGAAATCATCGTCATCGGCGGCGGATTGGCCGGAGCGGAAGCGGCTTGGCAAGCAGCCGAGCGCGGAGCGAGTGTGCGTCTTTATGAGATGCGTCCCGTGCGGCAAACTCCGGCCCATAAAACCGACAAACTGGCCGAGATCGTCTGTTCCAACTCGCTCAAGTCGGACGAACCCGGCACGGCTCCGTTTCTGCTCAAGGAAGAGTTGCGACGCGCCCGCTCGCTCGTCATGGAAGCCGCTGCGGCGACGCGCGTCCCGGCTGGTGCGGCGTTGGCCGTCGACCGTCACGCCTTCGCCGATTACATCACGCGGAAGATCAGCGCGCATCCGCGCATCACGCTTGTACGCGAAGAGGCGACGCGCATCCCCGAGCGCGAGATCACGATCATCGCCGCTGGTCCGCTCTGCTCAGATGCGCTGGCGGCGGAGATCGCGCGTTTGACCGGTCAAGATCACCTCTACTTCTACGATGCGATCGCGCCGATTGTGGCCGCCGATTCCATCGACATGTCGATCGCCTTTCGCGCCGCGCGCTACGGCAAAGGCGGCGATGACTATTTGAATTGCCCGTTGAACGAAGAAGAGTATGAGCGTTTCTACCAAGCGTTGATCGCGGCCAAGAGCGTGCCGTTGCAGCGGTTCGAGGAGACGCGCTGGTTCGAGGCGTGTTTGCCGATCGAAGAGCTGGCGCGGCGCGGGCGCGACACGCTTCGTTTCGGGCCGATGAAGCCCGTCGGCTTGATCGATCCGCGAACTGGGCGCGAACCTTATGCTGCTGTGCAACTGCGGCAGGAGAGCGTATTGGCTGATGCCTATAACATCGTCGGTTTCCAGAATCACTTGCGTTACGGCGAACAGGCGCGCGTGCTTCGGTTGATCCCCGGGTTGGAACGAGCCGAGTTCCTGCAGTTCGGTCAGATCCATCGCAACACATACATCTGCGCGCCGCGCGTGCTTGCGCCGACCCTGCAGGTGCGCGTTCGCCCGCACCTGCTTTTCGCCGGGCAGATCACCGGCGTAGAAGGTTACGTCGAATCGGTGGCGATGGGCTGGTTGGCCGGCGTCAACGCTGCGCGCATAAGTCGCGGCTTAGAGCCGGTGACGGCCCCGGCACGCACGGCCATTGGCGCATTGGCGCGTTACGTGTCGAGCGCTGATGCGAGCAACTATCAGCCCATCAACATCACGTTCGCGTTGCTCGAACCGCTTTCGCGAGAAGAGCGCCGCGGGTTGAAGACCAAACGCGAACGGCACATGCGTCAAGTCGAACTCGCTCTCCGCGCATGGGAAGAATGGCTCGACACGCTCGAAAAGACGGAAAGGGACGCTGCTCCCGTCGCTTGATGTCGGTCTTGTGCGCTCTCTGCGCGCTCTGGCTGGTCACGAGTGGGCTGGCTCAGTCGGGACGGCGCGTCGCCAACAAGAAGGATTCCGATCGGCGATCGAATGCCGCACGAGCAGTGGGCGTCGATTCACGGGCCGAGCCGACGCGAAGCGAAGCGAAAGCCGATCGCGCCTCTTCCGGGGAAGATGATGAGGTGGTGCGCATCGTCTCAAGGCTCGTCCCCATTCCGGCCTCCGTGACGGATGAAGCGGGGCGTCCGCTCGTCGGACTCCAAATAAGGGATTTCGAGCTGCGCGTCGATGGCGAAGTCAAACCCATCGCCGAGCTTGCGCATGCGGAGTCGCCCGTGCGCATGGCCTTGCTCTTCGATAACAGCGCGAGCATCACAGCGGCGCGCGAATTCGAAAAACGCGCGGCCATCGCTTTCTTGCGGCGCATCGTTCGCCCCATCGATCAGGCAGCGCTCTTTTCGGTTGCAACGACAACGGAGCTGATGCAACCTTTAACAAACGATGTGGAAAGACTGGTTCGAGCCATCGAAAGCTTCGGCAAGCCGACCGGCGCGACAGCGTTGCTCGACGGCATCGCGCAAGCGGCAGCATATCTTCGTCCGCACGTAGGCAGACACGTCATCGTCATCATCTCCGATGGCGCCGATACGATCAGCGACACGAGTTTCGAAAGCGTCCTCAATCAAGTCGTCGTGTCTGATTGTCAAGTCTATGCCGTGCAGACGGGATGGAGCGACAATCCGAACTTGCGTGATCTGGTAGCTGAAAGACGCTTGCAAGAACTAGCGGTGCAAACCGGCGGCGCTGTCTATGCGCCGCGCAACCAAGGTGAACTCGACTTGGCCTTCGCCGAGATCGCTGCCGATCTCGCACAACAGTACCTTTTGAGTTACTATGCGACCGACGATCCGAGCGACGGACGTTTTCGGCGCATCACGCTCACCGTTCGCTCCCATCCGGCAGCGCGCGTTCGCACGCGGCGCGGCTACTACGCTCCCAGAAGTTGATCTTCCTCGAACATTTGGCACAGGAAGGCGGAAACATGCCCACCCGCGAGCTGGAGAATCGATCCCTTTCGATTACGGAGAGCCGGAGAATTGATTTCGTTCGATCGCGAATCGGCGAGAGCGAGCCTTTGGGAAAGGATCGGTTGTGCAACCGATCTCGCTCGATCACGAACCGGCGAAAGCGAGCGCTTGGAAGTCGCAGCGAACGGGTCGTATGCGGCGGTCAATTCTTCGAGTCGGTTGCTTTGTGGCGTGCCGCGAGACACACGGGGTCTTCTTCGTCGGCGCGGCAGCGCGCGCTCTGCGCAAAGCGTCGGTATTCAGCGAGAGCTTCCTCTTTGCGTCCCAGAGCTTCGAGCGCCGAAGCGAGTCGAAATGCGATCGAGTCATCGGGTTCGCCGCCGTCGCGGGCGAGCCGGAATTCAACCACCGCTTCTTCGATCTGGCCCAGCGTCAGAAGTTCGTCGGCTAAAAGCTTGCGCGTATGGGCATCTTCGCGCAGCGCGAGCGCTGCACGGTATGATTCGAGGGCTCGTCGGTGATCGTTGTGCAGCCGCGCTGCCGAAGCGCGGGCAAGATGCGCGTCGAAAGCGCGCGCGTCCATGCGCTGCAGCATGATCCCTGCAATCGAAAGAGCCATCGCGTAGAGCAGGGGAAGCGCGCGCCACCAACCGCGATGAAACGCCTTGGTTTGGGCGAAGGTCGGTTTGCCGTACAACCTGAAGATCGAGTAGAGCGGCAAGGCCACCGTCGGTACCCAGAAGACGACGATCGGCACGAGCAACAACATAAGCTTCGGCGCGCGTATCCGCTGTAGATCAGCGAGCGCGAATGCTGAGACGAAGGCCGACAGAAAGAAGGCCATCGGGTGAAAGGTTTCGGAAAGCTCGTAGGCCGAGATCATTTTCGGTGGCGCAAGTGGAACGGCAACCCGTTTTGAAAGCGATCGCAGGTCAAACCTTTCTCGCGCGTTTCAACGAGATGCGCAAAAGCCGTCCGCTGAGATGTTCGACCGCTTTGCGTCAACGCGAGCTTTCACCGACCGTGTGAAGCTTGACGGAGCTGGAGAGGCCGAGGCCAGAGAGCCTGCCAGCCATAAGCACGATCAGTTCGCCCGCTTGCACGATGCCGTTTTCAAGCAGTGCGCGTTCGCCGGCGCGCACGAGTTGTTCCGTCGTATCGCATGGGACGTGAAGCACCGGCTCGACGCCCCAGATCAGGGCCAGTTCGTTCTGCACCTCTTTGGATGGGGTCAAAGCGATGATGCGCTGTTGTGGTCTGAGCGAAGAGAGACGGCGCGCCATCAATCCCGACTCGGTGAAGACGGCAACCGTGCGCGCGCGCATCTCTTCGGCAGCGAAGATGGTCGCTTCGCACAAAGCGCGACTGACACGCTGCGTGCCTTTGCCGACCCAAACTTCACGCGCGTGCGAAGCGCCTTTACGCCCCATCTCCGCCGCCTCGATGATGCGCGCCATGGTGGCGACGGCGGGCACGGGATATTGCCCGGAGGCGGTCTCGTTGGAGAGCATGAGAGCGTCGGTGCCATCCCACACAGCGTTGGCGACGTCCGACGCTTCGGCGCGCGTCGGGCGCGGGTTGGAGATCATCGACTGGAGCATCTGCGTCGCCGTGATGACGAACTTGCCGGCGATGTTGGCCTTCTCGATGATCTGTTTTTGATAAACGGGAACGAGTTCGACGCTGGTCTCGACGCCGAGATCGCCGCGCGCGACCATCACGCCGTCCGCCGCCTCGATGATTTCGTCTAGGTGGTCGATCGCCTCGGCTTTCTCGATCTTAGCGACCAACGGGGCGCGTCCGCCCGCCGCGCGAATCAACGCTTGCGCTTCGCGGCAATCTTCGGCGCGGCGGACGAAGGAAAGGGCGATGTAGTCCGCCTTCTGCTCGATGGCCCACTGGAGATCGCGTCGGTCTTTGTCGGTGAGCGATGGGATCGGAAGCGATACGCCAGGCAGATTGATGCCTTTGCGTTCGCCGAGGACGCCGCCATTGACGACGCGGCAGACCACGTCCGTTTCGGTCGTCCGCTCGACGTAGAGTTCGATCGCGCCATCATCGAGCAGGATGCGAGTTCCCGGTCGCACGTCGCGCGGCATGCCGGCGTAGTTGGTCGAGACCTCGCGCTCGTCGCCGATCACCGGGCGCGTCGTGATGATGAAGATCGAGTTAGTCTGCAGCGTGACGGGTTGACCGCCTTTGAGAACGCCGGTTCTGATTTTGGGGCCGGAAAGATCAACGAGCACGGCGAGCGGTCGTTTCATCCTCTCGGCGGCGGCGCGCGCGCGGCGGATGTTCTCCGCGTGCTCTTCTTGCGTGCCGTGCGACATGTTGATGCGAACGGCATTGGCTCCGGCAGCGAGCATCGCTTCGAGCACGGCTGGTTCGCGCGATGCTGGTCCGAGCGTAACGAGTATCTTGGCTTTCCTCACGTTTCCACCTCGGTCTTGATCTCGATCCAACGCGATGAGCGACGCGCGCGCCGATCGAATTGAAAGGCGGGGCGCCCACACGTCGCGCATCTTTTCATGTTTTCGAGACGCCGCAGATAACTTATCACAGTTGAGACGAATGTCGCGTGCGACCACGTCAGCGGCGAAACCGAAAGCGGCGCTCCGGTGAGCGGGTGAACCTGTTCGGCCAGCACGCCCGAAGGCAGCGCGCGACGGACGACCCACATCAACAAGTCGAGCGCGGCGCGTAGTTCATCCGCAGTTTGCGCCAGTGCGATCTTGTAATCGGCGAGCCAGAGCGTGCAGATGAACCACGGATTGCCCGGCAGGCCATCAGCGACGCGCATGTAGCCATCGCCTTGGTAGCGCGCGACGCCGCCCACTTCCGTCTGAACCCACAACGCCTCTTCCACGGCGCGCATGGTCGCGCGAACTTCTGCCGAAGCAGGCGCGAAGACGCCGAAACGAAAGAGGCCGAAAAGAGAAGCATCAACCGTCATGTCCGGTTCCCACGCGCCATCCGCGCGATACATGAGGGCGCGCGCAAACCGCCCCGCTTCGGCGCGGAAAAGATGGCGACGCATCCCGTCGCGCACCTGCACGGCTGCTTCTCGGTAGCGCGTCGCGCGCTCGATCTCGCCGAAAAGCTCGGCGAAGCGCGCTGCGGCGTGGAGCGCGCCAAACACCGTAGCGCAGGTGAAGGTGTGAATGCCGCGCCGATCTTCCCAGAGGTTCCACGACGGACGCGGCAACCCTGTCGCAGGGTCGCGGAAGTCGTCGAGGAAATCGGCAGCGCGGATGATCAGCTTCTCGTAGAGCGCGCGAATGAACTCGATATCGCGGAACTGGTCGTAGTGTTGCCACAGCGCCCAGAGCACCAGTGCCGTTTCGTCCTCTTGAATCGGCGCGAGACGTTCGCGCCTGTGTGGGTCCCACCACGCATGCCAGCTCGAAGCGAGCGAGCCATCCGGCGCGTACTTCTGCAGGAAGTATCCTTGCTCGGTGATGATGCGCCCGCAAAAATCGAAAAAGGAGCGGGTCAGGTTGGAGTAACCGGCTAGGTCGAGCGCGTGCGCGACCAGCGCGCCATCGCGCGGCCACATGTAGCTGTAATGGTCCGTTGCGCGAATGACGACGTCGGAATCGTTGGCTGCCAGAATCGCACCGCCGTTGTCGATCTGCGTGCGAATGATGAGCAGCGAGCGTTTGAACAGCTCGACGATCTCGCTCGGCAGATCGCCGAAATCGAGTTCGTTCTTGTTGACCCACGCGCGCCAGTAGTTGCGCGTGCGTTCGAGCAACGCTTGCGGCGTGCGCGTGCGGACCAAAGCGTTCAGCCGCGCGACCTCGTGATAGGAGGTTCCGGCGGCGATCCAATAGTGGATCACTGCTGTGGAATGCGGGGCGAGCTGAATCGTGCGCCCGATGGTGGAATCGACCGAACCTTCGGTAATCGCCGACTGGGAAAGAAGACCATCTTCGGCATCGCGCCAAGTCCCTTCGGCCCCTTGAAAGGCTTTGCGCCCGGTCGCAAAGCTTTCCACTCCTTCGGGCGCGTCGGTCGAGATGAGAAAGTAGCGTTGACCTTTATAGTGAATGATCGCCAGCGTATCGGGATCGAAATAGGCTGTGTCGCCGACTTCCGTTTCCGAGATGTAAAAGTCTTGATGAAAGAAGAGGCGCACAGCACGCGCCGTTGCGGCGCGGTTGTGCACCTCAATGCGCCGCAGAAAGATGTTCTCGCGTTGGTCCACCGTGTCGTGACAGACCAGTTCGAGCGCGAGCGCGTCCGATATCAAGCGGACTTCGGTGACGAGCGTTTCCGTCTGATAACGCAGATCGCGACTCCAACCGTCGTCGCTCACCCAAGAGAACAGACCATCGACCCACACGCCGAAGCGGAAGGGATGGCCTTCGGAGTGGTTCTCCTTGCCGACAAAAGGGAAGTAAATATCGCGGATGCGATATCGTTCATCGAAAGCGACGAGCAGCGTTCCATTGCCGACGGGGATGTCGCGTGGCATTGAATCCTTTCAAGCGTTCCGCACTGAACCGAGCGGCTATTTCGTCAACTGTTTGACGATCGCTTGTTCGATCTGCGGTTTATCTTTCTCCTCCCAACTCATGAAACGCGCGACGACGCGTCCAGCCGCATCGAAGAGCACGGCTTGCGGCACGCCATATAGCCCGTTAGGTAGCGGCGTCATGTAAAGCTTCAGCAGCTCCGATGGCGTCCAGACGACGTCGTTTTCGATCCCGGCATCGCGCACGTACTTTTCGACGTCGGCGCGATCGACATAAGGGTTGTTGGCGCACATGTTGACGACGACCAACCCGCGCGCGCGATAGCGTTTCGCCAGTTCAGCAACAAACGGGGCATGGCGTTGACAGTGCGGGCAGGTCGCGCTGAAAAAGTCGAGCAATACGACGCGCCCGCGCAAGCTGGAAAGACGCAAAGTCGTCCCGGCGAGCGTTTCGAGCTCGTAGTCGGGAACGCCTGTTTCGCCGCCCGATGGGTCTTCGGCGCGAGGCAACTGGTTCGCTTGTTCACCACTCGCTTGTGCTGTGAACGCCGCAGGCAGCATCAGCAAGAGCGCAGTGAAAATCAGCGTGCGAAGCTCGGTCATCTTTCGGGATGGCAAGTAGATTCTAGGCATCATCGGTCGTCTAAGCATGCGAATCTTTGTCTTCTCCCTAAACCCTTCGCTAGCGATCGGCGAGCGCTTGGGCGATGGCGCGCTCGAGCTTTGCGGCGACGTCGGAGTCAAACCCGACGAAGCGCTGAATCAACTGGCCGCGGCGATCAAAGATGAAGGTTTGCGGGATGCGCGTGTCGGACGCAAAGAGGAGATCGGTCAGCGCTTGATCCGGGTAGCCTAAATCATACTGAACGGCGAATTCGCGGACGAAATCGGCCACCTTGAAGCGGTCATCAGGGCCGCCGACGTTCAAACCGACGACGCGTAGCCCTTGCGGCCCATAACGACGTTGCAACTGGACCAGATGGGGCGTGCTCTCGCGACACGGGCCGCACCACGTCGCGTAGAAGTCAAGGACGAGAACACGACCTGCTTGTTCGGCCAGCGTCTCGCGGTTGCCGTCGAGAAGCATCCACCCACGTCCGCCGCTCTCCGCCACGACGGGTGGCATGGGCAGACTCGTGGGCGGAAGCGTTGGACCGGAAGGCGTCCGATCAACGGTGCGTTCGGCAGCGCAAGCGATGGTCGCCGCGGCGACGAGCGCTGCAAACAGTGATACTTTCAAGCGACTCATCGGCAAGAGCAATATACAACAACTTCAACGCCTTGAGCGAGAGCGGCACGGGCACCGCTTTCGCGCGAGGGCACATTGTGGAAAGGTGCGATCGCGGGGCGTCTGGCGCGCAGAAAGACCATTCCCACCGCTTCATCTCACGACTCGTTCGAGGCCAGCGCGTCGAGCGCGTAGCCAATGTGAGCACGCGAAAACGGAATGTAACGCCGGGCCGAGCGGGGGCCGAGCGGGTCAGGGGCGCGCAACATTCTTTGCTCGAAGCGGTTTCAGCGTCTAAGTTTTGGCAAAAGGCGCGTGTACGCAAACCGCTGCGCGCTCGGTCTGAACCGCATTCAACACTCGCTGGCGTCACCGCTGGGCGGCGCATGGACCTCTGTCGGTTCAGTAGACAGCGGCTCTTCTTCGGCTGGAACAGCATAGTCTTCGTCCACCCAGTGGCCGAAATCGATCAGCTTGCACCGTTCCGAACAGAAGGGGCGGAAAGGGTTGTTCTCCCACGTAGTCGGGCGTCCGCAGATGGGACACCGAATCTGCTTACGCGCGCTGTTCATTACATGCCCTTTCGTCGGCAAACGAGCGAGCGTGCGTGAACGTTTCGCGCGCTCGCCCAACGGACAAGCTTGCAACGGGACGCAGGCTTTTTTCAAGCGATCGTCTCACGTGCGGCTGCGTTCGGTTTTAGTCAGCTCATGAGCCGAGAGGAGTTGACGAGCGGTTGTTTCAAGACGATCTTGCGATCGACGATGTCAATGATGCCGGCGCGTCGCATGGCGTTCAAGCGCACCGTGACGCTTTCGCGCGTCGAGCCGACGATGGAAGCGAGTTCGCGGTGCGGCAGGGTTATATCGATCAGGATGCCCTCTTCGGCTTGACGTCCATACCGCTTGGAGAGCTCATGGAGCAGCTTTTCGAGCCGCTCTTGCACGGCGTCCAGAGCGAAATCGGCCATACGCCGTTCGGCTTGCATCAAACGTTGACCGATGAGGCGAAAGGTGTAATCATAAAGTTCTTTGGAAGCTCCCATCGCTTGGCGAAAGGCGTCGATGGGAAAACGCAGCAGGCGTACGTTCTCGTATGCGACGGCGCACTTTTCGCGCTCCCCTGTGGTATAGAGCGCCGATTCACCGAAGAGCGCGCCCGCTCCGATGATGTCGATGACCGCTTCGCGCCCTGTCCCCTCTTCGATCAAAGAGAGCTTGACGCGCCCGCGCGCGATCGCATAGAGCGCATCAGCGGGATCCCCCGTGCGGTAGATGAAACGTCGCCGCCGGTAATCGTTGACTTCGGCAGCGGCAGCTAAAGATTGCACCGCATCGTCGGCGATGTTGAGGCCGAATTCACAGCGGCGGATGATTTCGGCGCGATCGGAGACCGATAGACTTTGGGCTTTTCGGCGTGTCATGAGCGCTTCAACTTGCACGACTTCGGGTTCGCTCTGCAGCCATCGCGGGGCGCGAAGATTTGGTGGCGAAGCTAAGGTGCGTCTGTGATCCGCGCAACCTACGGCGTCCAACGGAACTCTAACACGAGGATGCGCACAGGCGCAAGATGATGTGGGAGAGAACTAAGGGGTATGATTGGGAGACAGAAGGTTTTGGTCGCCGATGATGATCGGGATAAACGTCAACTCCTCACCATCGCGCTCGAAAAAGAGGGTTACGAAGTGTGGGCCGTGGCTGATGGCGAGCAGGCGCTGCATGCTATCGAGAAATGGCAACCGGATCTCGTCGTTACCGATGTGATCATGCCTAAGCTGGACGGTTATGAACTAGCGCGTCGCCTGCGCGAGAATCCGCAGACGAGGTTCATCCCGATCATCATTCAGACGGCAGCGCGCAGCGCCGCGCAGGACATACGGCGCGGCGCTGAGGTAGGGGCGCTCGGGTACCTGACCGATCCAACCGATCTCGGTTTGCTGCTGGCCCGCGTGCGTACTCTGCTCGAATTCAAGCGCTATTTGGATAATTGCGAGGAGGCGGCGTTCACAGATCACTTGACAGGTCTAGCCAACCGTCGTCGGTTCGAGCGCCAGCTTCACCGCGAAGTGGAGCGCACGAACCGCTACGCTCATCCTTTCTGTTTATTGCTCATCGACCTTGATGAGTTCAAGCGAATCAACGACTCTTGCGGTCACGCAACAGGCGATGAGGTGATCCGGCGCGTTGCACACGTGCTTCAAGCCGAAACGCGCGGCATCGACACAGCGGCGCGCATCGGTGGCGAAGAGTTCGCCCTCATTCTGCCGGAGACCGGTTTCAGCGCAGGCCTAGATGTCGCCGATAGGTTGCGCCGTTCGCTCAAAAGAGCGAAGATGCCAGACGCGGTCGGGCAGGTGACGGCAAGCTTCGGCGTCGCTGAGTTTCCAGCCTGCGCGCGCGAGGCTGAAGAGCTTTTCCGTGCTGCCGACGCGGCGCTTTACCGGGCGAAGAACCTCGGTCGAGATCGGGTCGAAGGAGCGGACCTTCTGGCATTGAGCGCGCCCGGCACCAGTTGAAAGTTAGACGAGGAACTGAAGATGGCAGAGTACAAAGATCGAATCGAGCAATGGCGCGAGCTTGCGCGACGCAAGGCGCGCGAATTAGACGAAAAGTACCGCATCAAAGAGCGCGTCGAGGACGGCGCGCGCGCAGCCCAACAGGCCGCGCGGCGCAGCGCCGAACGGTTACAGGCTGAAGCCGAACGGCTGAGTGACGAGTACGAGGTGCGCGAACGCGCGCGCCGCGTTGCCGAGCGAGCCGCGCGCACGGCGCGCGAAGCGGGCGAACAGTTCAAAAACGTCGGACAGGCAGCGAGCGATCGCGCCGAAGAGGTTTGGACCGACGCGCGACGCTACTACGAACGCGCCTCGCGCGTGGTCGATGCGAGCACGCGCTTTGCGCGTACGACGAAAGCGACCACGAGCGACCTGATTCGTCTGCGCCGGTGGATACGCGAACACCCGCGAGAAGCCATTACGGTGTCGCTTTCCTTGGCGACGGGCATGCGATTAGGGGCCGCTTTCCCATCGCTCGATGGCGTGTTGCTCGGCGCGCATCCGCACTGGTTGACCCATTCGGCGCTGCCCGTTTATGCGTTGCGCAAACTCGGGACGAAGTTCGACGAATACTTGCGTGAGCGGGAGCGACTGATCAAGGCGGGCGAGTTGACCGAGGCGGAACGCCGGCGCGTCGAGTTCGAGCGGCAGATGATGCGTCTAGTCGGTGCGCCGCTGCTCGGCGCTTTCAGTTGCGCTGCCGGAGTGACGATGTGGGCGCAGATCTTTCAGCCCGGTCGGATCACGGGCGCGCCCATCAGTTGGCTGTTGGGCGGTAATCCTGTGCTCGATGCCATCTGGTTGTTTGGCAACGGCGTCGTCTGCATCCAACAGGGGATCGAACTCTTCGCCATTGCGCTCCCTGCGCAAGAGATGGAAAAACTCGTCGGTGTGCTCACGCGGCGCGCTGCCACTGCATCCGATGTGCAGTAACGCGTCGAGGCGAACTCAGATGCCAGGCTCATCGGCGCACGCGACATCGGGTTCGTCCCGCAATAAGCTGGCGAGGGTTCTCAAGACGCAGCGGCTTCGCTTTCGTCGCGACTTCAACGCACCGCTTCACCGGATGGTGATCGGAAAGGGAAGAAAGCAGAGGATGAAGACGATGAGCGTCACCCAAGCAAGCAGCGTGCGCGTCGATCCCAGTGAATCATCCTCGTATGTTACGGGCGGATGCGGGAGGCGCAAGATGATGAGCAGCAGCAGCGCATAGACGAGTCCGCTCGGTGTCCCGTGCCACGCCCAACCCAACAGCGCGAGGAGCAAGACGGCGAAAAAGGCCATTTTGCCGAAGAGCGCGTGAGTGCGACGGCCAAAGAGAGCGTAAACGATGTGACCGCCGTCTAATTGTCCCACTGGCAGAAGATTCAAACTCGTGACCAACAGCCCGATCCATGCCGCGAAATAGAGCGGATTAGCTTGCGTGTGGGCCAAGTCCACGCCAAGCCAGTGACCGAACGCGCGCATCAAGAGCGGATCGTTGAGCGTGATCATGGTGCCCGGCTCGAAATCGCGCAGCGGGGCCGGTTGTGCGACGGCGACGCCGGCCACGGCGATCGGCAAGGCGACGGCGAATCCGGCCAGCGGCCCGGCCACGGCGATGTCGAAAAGCGCGCGCCGCGATGGAATGGACGAGCGTATGCGAATGAAAGCGCCGAACGTACCGGCAAGAAACAGAGGGGGCGCTGGAATGAAATAAGGGAGCGATGCTTGAACGCGGTAGAGACGACAGGCGAAATAGTGACCGGCTTCGTGTGCCGTCAGGATTGCGAGCAAAGACCCAGCGAACATCGCTCCCTGTCCGAGAAGAACGGGGTGCGCGATGACGTAGTTGATCAGCAGCCACGACGAGGCGAGGTAATAGATAGGGAATTTGAGTATGGTTTCGAGCAGTGAGCTCGGTTCTGGCAGCGCCGGTTCCGGCAACTCCTCGATGGCGAGCGTCGCTCCGGCAAGCGTCATGCTCGCCGCCGTCGTGATGAAGAGCAACGCATGAAGCCAGAAGCTGCCCGCGTGCAACGGTGCATCTTCAATCCGTGGTCCGTGCGAACCGAACCCGTTGGCGTTGTGAAAAGGCTTGTCCAACGCTCGTTATCTCAGCGGGGTGCGAAACGACGGATTTCACTGCTTGGAAGCTGCGTCGGAGGCTTCGGTGAAGCCGTGAGCCTGAAGCTCTTTGCCCGGCTTGAAGCGAATCGTCTTGCCGGACGGGATGGCTACCGCTTCGCCCGTGCGCGGATTACGCCCGATGCCGCGCTTGCGCGGTTTGACGACGAAGACGCCGAAGCCGCGTAGTTCGATCCGTTCGCCGCGCGCGAGCGCCTCTTTCATCGAGTTGAAGAGCGCGTCAACGGCTTGTTCGGCTTTCATCTTGGGAACGCCGGTGCGTTCAGCGACGCGATTGACGATGTCCAGTTTGATCATCGGTTTTGATCTTTCTCCCGACCGTTTCGTAGGGCGATGATAGGGAGGAAACGTGAAAGGTGTCAAGCGGAGTCGCTTTTAACCGGACGCTCGCGCATGGACCAAAACCCCGTTCACAAACGGGACCGAACGAGAGCGCCTTCAACCGTTCGGGCGTACGCCGAGAGCGTGCGTGGAGAGTAAGGCGCGTTGACAACGGCGATAGCGGAAGGTTAACCTCGAAAGTTAGCCCGTTTCGCGCACCGATCCGCTTGGCCTTTCAAGAGGTCGTGGCGAATCATCAGCGCGAGGCGGACTTTGGACGAGTTTATGTTCAAGCGCAGGCAAGGCGAGTACCGATTCGGCGATCTGACGCTCGACGATGATCGAGGAATCTGCACCATCAGACCGCGACAGGAAGGCGAACAAGGGATTTGGGCAGACATGCGCGTGCTCATCCGCGACTTGGTCTTTGCGACCATGTTCGTCGCGCTCATCATCGTCTTCTTCGTTCAACCCGTCAAGGTTGAAGGCACCTCTATGCTACCGCGCTTGCACGATGGTGAGCGGATCTTTGTCAACAAACTAGTCTATTATGGATTGCCGCCGCTTGAACGCGGCGATATCGTCGTCTTCTGGTTTCCGGACGATCCGTCGAAAAGTTACATCAAGCGCATCATCGGGTTGCCGGGCGAAACGGTTGAGATGCGCGACGGGCGCATTTTGATCAACGGGCGCGAATTGGAGGAGCCGTACCTCGATCCGCGATTGAACACGGGGCGAGCCAACTTGCCGCCGATCTACGTCAAACAGCACTATTACTTCGTCATGGGGGATAATCGCGATCACTCGAGCGATTCGCGTTACTGGGGCTTGGTGCCCGAAAAATATATCTACGGCAAAGCGATCCTTCGCTACTGGCCGCCGACCGCGGTCGGGTTGATCACGCACGGCGACGCTCCTCCCTTCGTCAAGGATGATCGTGAGCCGCGGTTCGTGACCGATTGGTCGCGCCAAACGAGATGACGCGAACGGGCTGACGATGTTCAACTGGCCACAGCACTTCATCCGGTTCTTGCGCGCGCCCGTGCGCGCCACGCGTGAGCTTGTGGAAGCGCGCGCGACGCTGATTGAAAGCGCACTGGGGGCACTGCTTGCGCAACTCCTCTTTGCGCTCTACATTGAATGGCCCTATGTGGCGGCGCGCGCCAGCCGCCCGGCAGCGTGGTTTAGTTTCGTCGCCGAGGCGGTCGCCAGTCTGCTGTTCGTCGCTTTGATCATGTTTCCGTCGCTGATCTTCGTCGCCAACCTTTTGGACCGGCACCGGAATTTCAGCGACATGTTGCGGCAAGAGTATGCCGTTGTGGCCACGGCCATGTTCTATGCGTGGGCGGCAGCGCACTTCGTCGCGCTTGCGCTCGCTGTGGTGGCGCGCACGACCGGGTACGAGGCGCTGGTGATCGCGCAAACGGCCGCTTCGATCGAACAGTGGCGAAGAGCTTATCCGGATCTCGCCGCGATCCAAGATGCGCGCTTGTTCGCACAGGGGTTCGGGCGCATCCTCTTCTTTCTGCCGTTCTGCGCGTGGTCGCTGGCAGCGGTGCGCGCCTCGTTTCGCGTCTCCTGGGTGCGGGCCGCGTTCATTTTCGTCGGCGGCGGCTTGATCGCCCTGCTCGTCTGGCCAGCGCTCTTTCCGGCTTTGGCGTTCGTTGCCACGTCGCCTTTCCTGCTCTTATTAATCCTGTTCTTGCTGATCAGTTGGGGTCGCGAGTTAATCCGGCGCGAGAACGATCGCGCGCGCTTTCGCCGAACGTTGGAAGCGGCAACGCTCAACCCGGCGGACGCCTCGGCCCACTACAACTTGGGATTGATCCACCTCGAACGAGGCGAGATCGAAGAGGCGCAGCGGCGGTTTGAACAAGCTACGACGATCGATCCGGAAGAGATCGATGCGCACTATCAGCTCGGACGCATCGCCCGTTTGCAGAACCGTTTGCCCGAAGCGATCGGCCACTTCGAACAGGTCGTCGCGCGCGACCCCGAACACGCGCAGCACGAAGTCTGGCGCGAGATCGGTGCGACCTATTTGGCCGCTGGGCAGTTCGCCGATGCGCGCGAAATGTTGGCCCGCTTTCTCGCGCGGCGCGAAAACGATCCCGAAGGGCTTTACTTGATGGGACGGGCGCTGTTCGGTTTGGGACGTCGCAGAGAAGCGTTCGAGTGCATGCGCGCTTGCATTCGGGCCGTTGAGTCGGCGCCGGCCTACAAGCACCGGACGGAGCGGCGTTGGATGGCGGAAGCCAAACAGTTTTTGCGTTCGCAATCTTGAACGCGGGAGCTTCGCAGAGGTCTTCACGATGACACGCAAACCAGCTTTGCTCGTGTTGGAAGATGGGCGCACCTTTCGCGGCTACGCTTGGGGGGCCGCGGCGGAGGTGTGCGGCGAGGTAGTCTTCAACACTTCTATGTCCGGTTATCAGGAGGTGTTGACCGATCCCTCTTATGCCGGGCAGATCGTTTGCATGACCTACCCGCTCATCGGCAACTACGGCGTCAACCGCGACGATGAAGAGTCGGCGCGCCCATGGGTTGAGGGGTTCGTCGTGCGCGAAGCGAGTCGCATCGCCTCGAACTGGCGGGCCGAAGGATCGCTCGATGCCTATCTCAAACGGTGGGGCATCCCAGCCATCGAACACGTTGACACGCGCGCGCTGGTGCGCCACATACGCGACAAAGGAGCAATGCGCGCTTGCCTTTCCACCATTGACACGGATGCGCAGCGTTTGCTCGAAAGAGCGCGTCAGTCTCCGCCTATGGAGAACAGAGAGCTAGCGAGCGTCGTTTCGACCAAAGAGCGTTACGAAATACCGGCCCACAGCGAAGAGCGTTTTCACGTCGTCTGCTACGACTTCGGCGTGAAGCGCAATAGCTTACGAACCTTGGCGCGTCTCGGCTGTCGGCTCACGGTGGTGCCGGCCTCGACGCCAGCGAGCGAAGTCTTGCAGCTCGCTCCGGACGGCATCTTCCTATCCAACGGACCAGGCGATCCGGCTTCCATGACCGCCGTCATCGAGGAGATCAGACGGTTGATTCAAACGGGCGTGCCGACCTTCGGCATCTGTTTCGGTCACCAATTGCTCGGTCGCGCCTTCGGCGGCCGCACCTACAAACTGCTGTTCGGGCATCGCGGCGGCAACCAACCGGTGAAGGACCTGCAAACGGGGAGCATCGAGATCACCTCGCACAATCACGGATTCGCCGTCGACGCCGAGAGCCTTCCGCCCGAAGTCGAGGTGACGCACATCAACCTGAACGATGGGTGCGTTGAAGGGATGCGGCATCGTGCTTTGCCAGTGATCTCGGTCCAGTACCATCCGGAGGCAGCTCCAGGTCCGCACGACGCCGAGCATCATTTTCGCCGCTTCATCGAGTTGATGGAGAGGGCGCGGGCGGAGGTTCGGTGAGCTGGTTGGCTACTCGCTCCCCTTCGTGCGGCGACTCGATCACCGCTCGCTCAACGGGGCGAAGCTCCCCAGCGATCAATCCGGCGCTTCCACGATACTCGTTCCAGTGGCGATAGGCGACCGTGACGACGGCGACCACCGGAATCGCGAGAAATATCCCGGCCACGCCAGCTAATTCATGGCCGGCGAGCACCGCTAGGATCACTGCGACCGGATGCAAGTGAATGCCATGGCGAATCAAGCGCGGGTAGGTGACGTAGTCGTGAACGATGCGCAGTATGCCGAGAAAGAGCAGCACGGCGAGCACTTGATTCGATGAGACGAAGCTCGCGATCACGGCGACGATCACTGCCACTGTGAACGGTCCGACCAACGGGATGAACTCCAACACGCCTGCAATGATGCCGAGCATGAGCGCATAAGGGAGGCCGATGAGTGCAAAACCGATGGTACAGATCGTGCCGATCAGCAGGCAAGCGATCAGTTGGGCGCGAATGTAGGCGGCGAGCGTGCGGTTGACGTCTTGAAAGAACTCGTCGCCGCGCCAGCGCAGCCTCCCTTGCGGAATCATCTGCAGCGCCGAACGGCGAAAAGATTCGGCATCCTTGAGCAAGAAGAAGGCCAGAATCGGAATCAGGATGAGCCACGGTAGATAAGCCATCCACCCGAGCAGCGAGACGACGCCTTCGCGCACGTACTCGCCCGTGCGCTCGATGGCTTGCGTGACGGCGTTGTTGACCGCTTCACGCACCGCCGGCGGCAACTGATACTGGCGGTACATCTCGTTCAGCTTTTGGGCACGGCCACGCGCCGTTATCAAGTAGGTTGGCGCCTGTTGGGCAAATTGCGTCGCTTGGTCGCCGATGCGCGGCAGCAAGAGGTAGAACGCAAAGCCGAGCGACCCGAAGATGAGCACGTAAACGATGGCAATAGCGACAGCGCGCGGTATGATTCTTTCACGCCCCGCGAGCTTGAACGGACGGCGGACCAGTTCGACGAGCGGCGCGATCAGGTAAGCGAAGAAGACCGAGAGGATGATGAGCAGCAGTATCCCTTCGAGTTCGTACAACAACCACAACCCAGCGGCGACGGCAAGGACGATGAGGATGATGCGGAGCACGGCGCGCGTTTGCGGCCACGTGGCCGCCGCGATTGCGCCTGCCGCCGCTTGCGCGACATCGCCCACTTCGGCCTCTTTGATCTGCTTGTGCAGCGCTTTGTCGGCGCGTTCTTCGTTCATCATGGACCTGTTTGCCAACCCTTCTCGTTCGTTCCGTTATTCTGTCTCCTCGTCTTCGGCTTGCCGCTCCAACTGCGCGGCCCACTCCCAAACCATCTCGCCCCACTCGCGTTCGGCATCGAGCAGGCGCAGGGCTGCCAACGGCTGCGCTGGGTCGCGCTCGAGGCGAAGGACTTCGGCCACCGCCTCAAACCGCGTCGCATCATCTTCCAGCACAGCTAAACGAACGCGGCTGCCAACCTGCGGCAACCGACGCAGATAAACGAGCGCCCCTTTGGGTCCAACGTTTTGCGTTTCGCCTTCGACGCGCACTTGACCGCCGACCGATTCATCGTCCCACTCGACGCGCACCGGCAGATGCACGGCGTATCTTGTCCCGATCCTTCGTTCTTCGCTCTTCAAGCCGCCCATCTTCAACCTCCTTGCTCGAAGTGAGTGTGTACCATAAAGCGCGCCGCGCGACAACATGCGGTAAAGATTCGGCTCCTTCTCGCTGGCATCGGGTGCCTTTCCCGAGCTTCGTTTAGCGCTCGAAATCGGTTGCACGCGAGCGGTTCCGCCTTGGCGTCCGACGCCTCTTTTGCGTCCGAACGCACACCCGCTGTGAAAGCGGAGCGAATTCCGATTAGCGCGCAACGTCTCTCCCGCATCAGCATGTCGATCATCTCTTTCGCCGCAGGGGCTGCCGCGCTCATTTTGGTCGAGCCGTTGGCTAGCACTGACGCCTGCGGCTGCGTTAATATCGTTGAAAGTAAGTCAGAGGAGGGAGCACGACCTGTGGGGTTCATCGCCTTGGAAGATGTAGGGCAACTTGATGACTTAGTCGCCGCTTCGCAGCGCGCGCCCGTCATCATCTTCAAACACAGCGTGACCTGCCCGATTAGCGCCGGCGCCTACCGCGAGATGGAACGGTTAGAAGAAGACGTGGCGATGGTTGTCGTGCAGCGCGCCCGATCCGTGGCGCGCGCGATCGAAGAGCGCACCGGCGTCCGACACGAATCGCCGCAGGTGATCATCTTGCGCGACGGACGCGCCGTCTGGTCGGCTTCGCACTGGAACGTAACGGTCGAGCGCGTGCGCACTGCGTTGCGAGAGTTGAAAGGAGCAGCGAATGGCCGCCGATCGACGGATTGAGCCACGCGAGATCGCGCAAGAAGGCGCGGCTGCATTGCGCATCACCTGGTCCGATGGACGTATTTGCCGCTACCGAGCTGCAGATTTGCGCCGGCTCTGCCCGTGCGCGCAGTGCGTCAACGAATGGACCGGCGAACGCATCCTGTGCGCCGATACCATCAGTGACGATCTGACCATACAAGATTTAGAACTCATCGGTCGCTATGCGCTCTGTTTTCGCTGGAGCGATGGACATCAAACCGGGATCTATAGCTTCAAATATCTACGCGAGCTGTGCGAGCGAGCGGAGAGGAAGAGAGACGATGATCGGGGGCACGGCTGAAGAGGCGAGGAGAATCCTCGTCGTCGAAGATGACGACGTGGCGCGCGAACTCGTCCGGCTCGCGCTGGAGCGTCACGGTTATGATGTGCTGGTTGCCGAAGATGGTCTGCGCGGTTACGAACTGGCCTTGCAACAGCGTCCCGATCTGATCGTGACCGACGTGAGCATGCCGGCTGCCGACGGCGTCCATTTGATTCGGCGCGTGCGTGACACGGCGGAGATCGCGCAGACGCCCGTGCTCGTTATCACCGGCTATGGAACAGGAAGCGCGACGTTTACTCTGGCGCAAGGTGCCGACGCCTATGAACCCAAGCCGATCGACCCGCAGAGTTTTCTTGCGACTGTGCGCCGTCTGCTCGAAAAGCGAAGCGCATGACGGCGTGCGGCTTGGGCAAGCGAACGCCGACGAAAGCGCGAAGTTTCGTGGTGTGGCGCTCGCTTGCCGTTTGCTCGGCAGGTAGCCGAGTTGAGCGTGTTCTCAAGCAAGACGATCCTTGCGGACATCGCTCGTCCGCCATTTGTTCGGGAGGGCGCAGTGAACGAACGGGATTTCTTCAACGAGCGGCAAGAGACGAAGAGGGTAACATACGTCTGTCCGCACTGTCGTGCGCGCGCCGAATACGAGGTGCGCTGGTTGCGGCGGACCAAGAAGAGCACGCTGCCGCCAAGCGCGAACGAACAGGACCGCCAGCGTTTTGCGCGCGCTCGCGACTACATGGTGCGCGTCGATGATGTGCTCGTCTGTCGGCGATGTCGCAAACGCTTTGACATCCCGAACTTTCAATCAGTGGTCTTCGTCTAGCTCGTTGCAAGGCGCGCTCAGCGCAAGCTTCTCTGCCCGGCGCATTCTGATAAACTTCTGGCGCAGCGTTTGGTCGGCTCGCCCGCTGGGGTTAACTTGGTCGAAGCAGCGATATGAAGACGTTAAATTTTTCTTCTTTTCTCGCGACAGTCTAGACAACCCGACAAGACTCATCCTATGATCTTCGGCGCGCTATGAAAAGGGGCGCGCTCAGGAGCGCTTCAGCGCGAGGGACTGCGACCTCGTTGTGAACTTAAAGCCCGGTGGAGCTCGCCACCGCTCTCTAGCCTGAGACTACCCTTATTGGTCATTCTTCAGTGGAGGATGGACGATGTTTAGAGTGAGCAAAAATCCCAGAGAAGAGCAAGCGGTGAACGATAATTCGGCGAACGCAACTGTCCCGACCATCCCGTCGGCATCGGTTCCTAGTCCACCGCCGCGCGCCGTCACGGAGAGCGAAGTGTTGGCGCGCGACATCAAGGACGGCAAACTGAGCGGTTTCGTCGGCGCGGGCACGGTACTCAAGGGCGAAGCAACGTTCAAAGCGTTGCTGCGCGTCGATGGGCACCTGTCTGGACGGATCACATCAGCAGACGGAACGCTCATCGTCAGCGTCGGCGGACAAGTCGATGCGGACATCGAGGTAGCGGTGGCGATCATCAACGGCACGGTCAACGGCGACATCATCGCTTCGAAACGGATTGAGATGGGGCGCGCCGCCAAAGTCACCGGCAATATTCAAACTCCGGCGCTGGTAGTGGAGAATGGGGCCGTCTTTGAAGGCAGTTGTCGCATGTTGCAGTTGAAGGAGGCGCAGGATAAACGGCGCGAAGAGGAAGCACGCCTTGCTGCTTCCGAAGAGGAGGTGCGAGCCGAGGAAGAAGAAGCGGCGACGGAACTATCCGACTACGCCGTCTGACGCGTCTACGACGCCGTCGCGGCGCGCGCCGTTGTGTTCGTTTGCGGTTCGAGGTCAGTTCGTCGAATCGCTTATGGTGCATGCGACCTTTGCGGTTCGGCAAGCCGACTCCCACAGCAAAAAGATGCCGCTCGGTCCTTCGAGCGGCATTTTCAATGGCACAGCAGCAGAGACTTCAAGGAGGAGCGGTTAAACATTCTTCCGCCGTCGCTCTTCGTAAGCGGTGATGAGCGCCTCGTGTTGCAGCGTCAACGCGATCTCATCTAGACCGTTGAGCAGGCAATGGCGTGCGAAGTCATCGATTTGAAAGCGAGCCAGCGACGCCTCTTGATCGCGAACTTCGCGCCGTTCGAGATCAATCGTCAGCATGTAGGCCTTCTCTTCGGCGCGCGCGGCGATGAGCTGGACGAGCTCCTCATCGAGCGCGACCGGGAGCAATCCGTTCTTGATGGCGTTGTTGGCGAAGATGTCAGCGAAAGAAGGGGCGATGATAGCGCGAAAGCCGTAATCGACCAACGCCCAAGGCGCGTGCTCGCGCGATGAACCGCAACCGAAATTTCGTCCGGCGACCATGATGCTCGCTCCGCGGTAAAGCGGCATGTTGAGCACGAAAGAGGGATCGGGCTGCCCATCGGGCGTGTAGCGCCAATCATAGAAGAGGAACTGCCCGAATCCGGTGCGCTCGATGCGTTTGAGGAACTGTTTCGGGACGATCTGATCCGTATCGATATTCGGTCGGTAGAGCGGCGCGACCAAACCTGTGTGTACGCGAAACGGTTGCATCCTATGCTTCTCGCCCCCTTTTCTGACCCTTTCCTCTTCGGCTTCCAACTCACGCGGCGCTTTAACGACTCTTCAGTCAAGCGGTTAACTTTTTCTGCTCCCCTTCTGCAGTTCACACCTCACAGTCCCAGCCGCAGGCGCTTTCGCCCTTCGGTCACTTGAATTTCCACTGGCGCACGTCGATGAAGTGGCCGGCGATGGCGGCTGCCGCAGCCATCATGGGGCTGACCAAGTGAGTGCGGCCGCCGCGCCCTTGTCGCCCTTCGAAATTGCGGTTGCTCGTCGAAGCGCAGCGTTCTCCCGGTTGCAAGGTATCGGCGTTCATCCCCAAGCACATCGAACACCCAGGATCGCGCCACTCGAACCCCGCGCGACGAAAGACTTGGTCCAGTTGTTCCGCTTCAGCGGCGCGCTTGACCTGTTGGGAACCCGGGACGACCATGGCTCGCACGCGCGGGTGGATGCGGTAACCGCGCACGACGGCAGCGGCCGCGCGCAGGTCTTCGAGCCGCGCATTGGTGCACGAACCGATGAAGACGCGATCGATTGAGATCTCTTCGATGGGCACGCCCGGTTTGAGGCCCATGTAGGCAAGCGCGCGCTCGGCAGCGCGTCTTTCCGCTTCAGTGGGCGCTTGCGCCGGATCGGGCACCCGTTCGGTGACGGGAACGACTTGACCCGGACTCGTTCCCCACGTGACGAACGGGGCGAGCGTGCGAGCTTCGATGTCGATAACGCGATCGAAGCTCGCATCGTCGTCGCTGGCCAACTCGCTCCACCGTCGCACGGCTGCATCCCACGCGGCTCCTTGCGGCGCAAGGGGCCGTCCACGCAAGTAATCAAAAGTCTTCTCGTCGGGCGAGACCATACCAGCGCGTGCGCCCGCTTCGATGCTCATGTTGCAAAGCGTCATGCGCCCTTCCATGGAGAGAGCGCGCACGGTCTGGCCCATGTACTCGATGACGTGACCAGTAGCGCCATCCGTGCCGATGGTGCGGATGATGCCGAGCGCGAGGTCTTTGGCTGCAACGCCCGGTGGGAGTTGACCGTGGACGCGAATGGCCATGGCGCGCGGTTTGCGCTGCGGCAGGCACTGCGTGGCGAGCACATGCTCGACCTCGCTCGTGCCGATGCCGAAGGCGAGCGCGCCGAAGGCGCCATGTGTGCTAGTGTGGCTATCGCCACAGACGATGGTCATGCCGGGCTGTGTCAAACCGAGCTCCGGCCCGATGACGTGGACGATGCCTTGGTATTCAGAGTCGAGGTCGAAAAACCTGATGCCGAACTCGCGACAATTGCGTCGGAGGGTGGCGATCTGTTGCGCCGCGATCTGATCGGCGATGGGCAGATGGCGATCGGAGGTCGGCACGTTGTGGTCCACCGTGGCAACCGTCAAATCCGGACGGCGAACGCGACGCCCGGTTGCCCGCAAACCGTCGAAAGCTTGCGGCGAGGTGACTTCGTGCACGAGGTGAAGATCGATGTAGAGCAGCGCCGGAGCATCGACCGGTTGATAGACGACGTGCTCATCCCAGATTTTGTCTAGCAGTGTGCGTCCCATACGGTCAAACAGCATGATAAGCGCGGCGCAGATCGACGATCTCGGCCAACGCTTCGGTGATGAGTTGTCCCATCTCCGCGGTGCCGACCACACAGCGCGTGCTTGCGCTGTGTAGGTCGGGCGTGGCGTAGCCAGCATCGAGCACTTGCTCGATGGCCATCTCGATGTCGCATGCTTCTTGCTCGAGTCGCGCCGTGTAGCGGAGCATGAGCGCCGCCGAAGCGATGGCACCGATGGGATTGGCGATGCCGCGCCCAGCGATGTCAGGCGCTGAGCCGTGCACCGGTTCGTAAAGGTCGATTGCGCCGCCGATAGTCGCTGAAGCGAGCGTGCCGAGCGAACCGTTGATCACGGCGGCCTCGTCCGATAGGATGTCGCCGAAGAGGTTCTCGGTCAAAACGACGTCGAAGCGCGCCGGCTCGCTCACCAACCGCATCGCGCAAGCATCCACATAGATGTGTTCCAGCGCGACGTCCGGGTAAGAACGCGCGACGCGCGCAACCGTGTGTCGCCACAGTTGCGAGGTTTCGAGGACGTTAGCCTTGTCAACCGAGGTCACTTTACGGCGCCGACGGCGCGCTGCCTGAAAAGCGATGTGGGCGACGCGCTCGATCTCACGCGCCTCGTAGCGCAGCGTGTTATAGGCAGCTACGGGAGTGTTCCCTTCCGTCGTGAACCCGCGCGGTTCGGAGAAGTAAAGCCCGCCGAGCAGTTCGCGCACGATCAACAGATCGGCACCCGCGATCCTTTCGGGACGCAGCGGACTAGCGGGCGCGAGCGCTTCGTAAAAGACGATGGGGCGCAGATTAGCGAAGCCGCCGAGCGCCTGTCGCAAGGTGAGCAACCCGGCCTCGGGGCGCCGGTCGGGCGGGAGATCATCGTACTCGGGCGCTCCGACGGCACCGAGCAACACCGCGCGGCTCGCCAAGCAAGCATCCAGCGCGCTGATCGGGAGCGGGGAGCCATGCTCCTTGATGGCCGCTCCACCGATGGGCAGCTCTTGGAATTCGAACTCGTGGTTGCAAAGCTCGGCCACCGCTTGTAGGACGCGCACCGCTTCGTGCGTCACTTCGGGACCGATGCCGTCGCCCGGCAAAAGCGCGATTCGCAACTTCATCTCAGCTTTCATGCGCCGCTCCAACGCGGCACAGTTGGTCCAGTCCGTTCGGTTTGCGGGACGCTGGCGCGCGCATGGAGGAGCGCCAGCAGATCCTGATCATAAATTCTCTTTTTGCGGTCTGCTAGTTTTATAAACTTTTTGTAGATCGTTTCCAATTCCGCGGGCGCGAGCGGGTGGCCCAGTTCAGCGTACCTTTGGGCCAAGGCGTGGCGTCCCGAGTGTTTGCCTAGCACGATGCGGTCGGCGGGCGCGCCAACCGATTCCGGCGTCATGATCTCGTAGCAGAGCGGGTTGCTGAGGACGCCGTGCTGGTGGATCCCCGCCTCGTGCGCGAAAGCGTTGCGTCCGACGATCGCCTTGTTCGGCTGCACCGGGAAGCCGACGATTTCGCTGAGCATTTGACTCGTTGGGTAGAGCAGAGGCGTGCGAATCCCCGTCTCGATGGGAAGCCGATCGGAGCGCACAACGCAGGCCATGACGATCTCTTCGAGCGCAGCGTTACCGGCCCGTTCGCCGATGCCGTTGACGGTACACTCCACTTGATGCGCGCCCGCCTCGATGGCGGCGAGGCTGTTGGCCACGGCCAAGCCGAGGTCGTTGTGGCAGTGAGCGCTGATGATGATCTGCGGGTGGCGACGCCCAATGCGCTCGCGCACGGTGCGGATCAGCGCGCCGTATTCGGTCGGCAGGGCGTACCCGACCGTGTCGGGCACATTGATGATGGATGCCCCTTCGGCAATGGCCGCTTCCAATACTTCGCACAAAAAATCGACTTCGCTGCGCGTGGCATCTTCGGCAGAGAATTCGACTTCTTCGACCAAGGCGCGCGCCAAGCGCACGCCGCGTTGGGCCATTTCGATGACTTCCGCCCGGCTCTTGCGCAACTTGTACTCGAGATGAATGTCCGAGGTTGCCAGAAAGATGTGCAGGCGTGGGCGCGCGGCGCGGCTGAGCGCCTCGGCAGCGCAGATGATGTCTTGCTCCGTAGTGCGACAGAGCGCGGCCACAGTGGCGCGCCGACAGCGCTCGGCAACGGCGCGCACTGCGACGCAGTCGCCTTCGGAGGCGATCGGAAATCCAGCTTCGATGACATCGACGCCGAGTTCCTCCAGTTGCATGGCAAGGCGGACCTTCTCCTCAACGGTCATGGAACAACCGGGAGCCTGTTCGCCGTCGCGCAAAGTCGTATCGAAAATGGCGATTCGCGTCTTCACAGCTTGAAAACTCCTCGCGGCTAGGCTGAATGCTAGCCGTTTGGAGAGACTAAGTCAAAATTATAATTTTTATAGTAAAATAACTCTCGTTTGGCTTCGCTCAAGAACGCGCGTGGTGGCGCAAAAGGTCGATAAAGGCTGCCGCCGCATGTGACAAGGCGGCATTGCGTCGGTGGGCCGCCCAGAGCGTGCGTTGGTAAGAGAGGCCGCGCACGGGCACGGTGCGCAGCGCGCCGCGTTCGAGTTCCTCGCGGACGCACATGCGCGGGACGAAAGCGATGCCGATCTTGAGCTGCACGAACCGTTTGATGGTCTCGACCGTCGCCAGTTCGAGCGCGATGTTGAGCGGCGTATTATGTCGTGCGAAAGCTTCGATCACTTTGGCGCGCGAAGTCGAACGCACGTTGTGCGCGATGAAGGATTCGTTGCCCAGCTCTCTGACGGTGACGTATTCGCGTTGGGCGAGCGGGTGATCTGGGTAGAGTATGAGGACGAGTTCGTCCTTGAGCACGGGGAACCTCTCCAGTTCAGGATCGGTCGGCTCGAAGGCCATCAGCGCGAGGTCAAAGTTTCGTTCGAGCACTTCGCGCGGGAGCCGTTCGGAGACATCGCGGTAGACTTCGACCTTGACGTTCGGGTAGCGTTTGCGGTAAGCGAGGATGACTTGTGGCAGCAGGTAGAGCGAGGTGCTCTCGTTGGCGCCGATGCGGACGCGCCCTTTTTGCAATGTGCGCAGCTCGGCGACCGCTTCGCGCGCTTGGTCGCGCATGGCGATGATGCGGCGCGCGTAGTCGTAAAAGACGCGCCCAGCTTCGGTGAGCATCGGCGTCTTCTGTGAGCGGTCGAAGAGCGGCGCGCCGACCTCTTCTTCGAGGCGGCGGATGGCGATGCTGACGGCCGGTTGCGTGCGAAAGACGCGATCGGCCGCTTTGGAAAAGCTCTTCTCCTCGACGACCTTCAGAAAGAATTCGAGTTGCGTCAATTCCATAGTCGTATAATCGGCCCTTCTGTTTTGCGCATCAAGAATAAACTATAGTAATGCTTTTGTGAAGAGTATTTGTTCGAGGAGCGCGCCCAGACGACGCTCTACGGGATCACGCGCGAGGCAGGCGGTAGCCGACGAGCATGCTCGTCGGCGGGAAGTATTCGACGCACTCGATCTGCTGAAAGCCTGCGGCTTGCAGCCAGCGGCGGTAGGTCGAAGCCGTGCGTTCGACATCGGGGGCATCCCAGCAGATATCCTCCAAACAAAAGAGCACGGGAAGCAAAGGATGCGTGCGCGCATCATCTAGGATCCATCCGCTGATGATCACCGCGCCGTGATCTGGAAGTCGTTCGTAGAGCGCGTCGAACAAACGGCGGTTGCCCTCTTCGCTGGCGACGGAAAGGAGATTGGCGAGGAGCGCGACGTCGAATCCAGTGGGCAGCGGATCTGATTTGAAATCGGCTGAGTAGGTTTCGATCCGATCAGCGAGACCGGCTTCGGCGATGAATCGTTGCGCGTGTTTCGTCACATGCGGAAGATCGACCACCACGGCGCGCAAGCGCGGGTGAGCGCGACAGATGCTGATCGACATCGCGCCCGTGCCGCCGCCGATGTCGAGCAGCAGCGCGTGGGCGGAGAAGTCGTAGCTTTCGGCCAGCGCTGCGCCGACAATCAGTGTGAGGTTGTGGTGCGCTGTGGGCGCATCGTCTGCCGACGTTGTTGCGACGGTTTCGCCTGGCGTCCAGCGACGTAGACGTTCGACCAACGTCATCCATCGCGGATAAGAGTCCCGGTCATGCTTGAGCAGGTAGTCGCCGAGGTAGTTCTCTGTGCCTTTGACTAAGTAGCGTGCCGACGCAGGCGCGTTAGCGAACAGATCGCCTTGGCGCGCGAGCAGTCCAAGCGCGACGCTGGCATTGAGCAAGCGGTCAGCAGCCATTGGATGGAGTTTGGTTCGGCGCGCGATCTCTTCGCAAAGCAACGGACCAGCGGCGAGCATGGTCGGGATCTCCAATTCAATCAAAGCGAAGAGCGTTTTGGCGCGCTGGTATCCGGTGGCCAGATCGAGCAGTTCGAGCGGCGGACGCCGTGTGATTCCCATGGTGAACCCCTTGTTCTGTACGTTGATCTAGGCCAAAGGCCAGACAGAAGTTTAACCGATGAATCAAATTTTCGTTACACACGGAAGATGAATGGTATGATCGTTGGGCTATGGGCGCTTTCGGAGAAGAGGGAAGCGTCGTCGAGGTTGCGGCGCTTTACATTTATCCGCTTAAGTCGGCGGCTGGCATTGCGCTTACGCAAGCCGAGGTCGATGAATTCGGTTTGCGTTATGATCGGCGTTGGATGATCGCCGACGGCAACGGACGCTTCATCTCACAGCGGGAAGAGCCGCGTTTGGCACAGATCGTTCCGATGTTGCGCGAGGAAGCGTTGGTCTTGACCGCTCCGCAAATGGAGCCTCTGCGCCTTGCGCTTGACGTGCGCGGTCAGCCGCCAAGCGTGCGCGTCGTCGTCTGGGATGACGATCTCATTGCGACGCCAGTAGGGGACGCAGCGGACCGATGGGCCAGCGACTTTCTCGGTCGGCGATGTCGTTTGGTTTACATTGCGCCGGAGCAAGGGCGCAAGCTATCAGCCCACGCCAAGGTTGGCTTTGCCGATGCTTTTCCGTTTTTGTTGGTCAGCGAGGCGTCGCTTGAGGATCTGAATGGTCGGTTGGCCCGACCGGTGCCGATGAACCGTTTTCGTCCGAACATCGTGGTGCGCGGCGTCGGCCCTTTCGCCGAAGATGGATGGGCGCGCATCGAGATCGCGGGCATAACATTTCGCGTCGCTAAACCCTGCGCGCGGTGCGTCATCACTACGACGGATCAAAAGACCGGCGTGCGCGCCCCCGATGCGGAGCCTTTGCGCACGCTGGCCACCTACCGACGTAGGGGAAAGGATCTGCTCTTTGGGCAGAACCTCTTGCACGAAGGGCGCGGGATGATCAAGGTGGGCGACATCGTGCGCGTGTTTGCGCGCTAAGGGAAGAGCGGAACATCCACGGCGATTCTCGACGGAAGTTCTCAGCGAAAAACGCGCGCCTGTGCGCCGACGAGAGCCGACTCCAGTAGGAAAAGCTCGAGCACAGAGGTAATCGCTCGCTTTCACAAGCTTGTATCTGCCCGCATCCGCGATGAATTGCTGAAGCAGCTTGACGTGACCGGCACCGATGATGATGAGAATGCGATCGGCGCTCGATTCCGTGATGCGGACGATGTTCGAGAAGATTTTGAGGTTGCGCGCGTACCACCCAGCAACCACTTCGGCTCCGGGATAAGCTCGGTCCTTTCCGACGCGCACGAGCAACAAATAGGCACGATGGCTCTCGTCGATTTGACGTTGGCTGTTGAGAAAACAAAAGATCTCCGCAACGCTTTTGGTTCTTATCAACTCGTTAAGGCGTTCGATCTGACGTTGCGCCATCCGAAAAGCTTCATCGATGATCTTCCGCTGATCTTTGGCCTCGGCGAACTCAATCACGCGCCCGATGTCGAAATCTCCTGCGACATCGACGCCATAGATCCGCTCGTGATGCAGCTCTTTCGCCAAGCGAAAGCCTATCTGATCCGTTTCGTTGCGCGTCAACTGATACTCGCCGCGAAGATACGAAGCGTATCTTTCAGCAAGCTTCGGGCTTGCGAACGGCTCTTCGGCGGCGATCTTAGTCGGTCGGAACCTTTTCAAAAGATCGACGAGTTCGCGTATCTCCCGTTGCCGCTTTGGTTTTAGCACGTCGTCCCACTGCGCGTTGAACACGTCGCGCCCGGGATTGGCCATGTGCGATGCGCCCAAGACCATTATGGTCGGTCTCGACTCAGACTTGGGTTTGACAGTTGACGGCCGTTCCCGGTGCCACGCCGCGCCGGGAACCCGCATG